>NZ_JUEI01000051.1:0-101215 GCF_000802655.2 Paenibacillus sp. IHB B 3415
AACCGCTCCCAGCAAGGGTTTGGAATTATGAAATTGTCTCTGAAATACAGGCAATTCTGGTATATGTCCTTCTGCGCCGTATTTCATTTTGAACAATGCCGGAGGTAAACCATAACGCTTTTTAAAATTGCGGCTGAAGGTATGCGCATCCGGATAACCTGTCCGCTCTGCAACCTCCTGCAGCGTAAGTCCGCTTTGCAGCAGGTAGTCCGCAGCCTTCTCCATACGGATATGTGTTAGGACACGGATCGGGCTTGCCTTCATTCGGCTTTTGAACAGCTTGCTTAAATAACTTACGCTGCAATCAAACAGCTCCGCCAGCAGATCCAGTGTTACCGGCTCCCTATAATGCTCCTGCATATAACGCAGCACTTGAGCCAGCGGATCCGGCTGAACGGGTTCAAGTCCCTGCTGCTGCATCTGCAATAAGAGTTCATGCACAAATTGAAGAAACAGCGACCTCGCATGCAATTGACGGAGCGGATCTGAGGTCAGCCATTCCTGATGCATGTGTCCGAGCTTGGCCAGCAGCGGCACAGGATAGGACGGGCCGAAGGTGTATTGCTGCCTGAAAGGATTCTCCTGTTCGATCTGCGCCCTAAACCGGCTGGATGAGGGCAGCATCAGAACCGCCTTATATAGAACAAGGAAGTATTCAAAAGCCTCCTCTGCTGTAACCTGAAGAATGGCACCCCGTCCGCCGTGTATGATCTGATTTCGTCCCAAGCTAGTCTGCCTATGATCCAGCTGAACTTGTGCATGTCCCAGCGAAGCAAATATAAAGGCACTGGAAGGCAGCTGGTAGAATGGAATCTCTGAGCCTGCATTCAGCCTGCCGCTGCGGATATCCATTATTTTAATCGATGCATGGTTCCACCCTTTAATCTGATCGTCCAGATTCATCTCAACTCTCCATTTATATGAATTCTGCTTAGTCCTTTACCAGTTACAGTAATTATAATTGATATCCATTCTCATTCACAAGAGCAGGAATCCAGCAGCTGAATTGGTAAGTGAAAGGCTGAAAAGGTCTCCTCTAAGAGATATTACCGGACATAAGAGGACTTGTCCTTTCCCCGTTCTTCACTTACAATGAGTCCAATTGATAATCATTCTTAATGGATGGGGTGAAAAATGAAGATGCCAGCTGTGATCTCTCATACGTATGGAGACAGCCATTACATACAAACACCGGACGGGCGTCAGCTCCATTACATGGAGAACGGAGCCGGTCCGGTAACTGTGGTATTCGAATCGGGCATGGGCATGTCCCGCTCTGCTTGGGGGCTGGTGCAGCCGGTAGTCGCCAGGTACGCGCGGGCCGTCGTCTACGACCGGGCGGGCAGCGGGAAAAGCGACGCGGACCGGGCGCCCAGGACCCTGAGCAGAATGGCTGATGATCTCATGTGCTTATTGAGCCACTTGGGAGCAGGCCCCTTCATTCTCGTCGGACACAGCTGGGGCGGACCTGTCGTCCGCACAGTAGCTTCCCGGAACCCTGACATCATCCGGGGACTTGTCCTGGTCGATCCGACAGACGAGCATTGCGGGCTCTATTTCGAAGAAGCTTCCGTGAAGCATTTTGCGAAGATGAATCATCTTCTTCCGCTGCTTGCCGGAACCGGCTTATACAAGCTGATGGGAAGCAAGCCGGGCAAGGTGCTGCCAGCGGATGTCTACAAGGAACAGCGGCAGGAGGATTTCACTATGCGGGCAGCTCATACCATGGTTGCTGAGGGAGCAACCTTCCTGGAGGATTTAAAGGCACTTCTGGCGCGTCCGCTGAGGCTGGAGGGCATTGAGGTGTCCGTCCTCTCCGGAACGCTAATCACCAAGATGGAACGGAATTTCCGGCCGGCGCTTCATGCAGCGCACAAGCAGACAGCCGCAGGATTGGCACACGGCCGCCTGGTCGAAGCCCGGCAATCCGGTCATATGATCATGTACAGCGAGCCCGGACTGGTTGCAGATGAGATCAGACGGATGATCGATTAGTCCGGGTTTACCGCTCCCTGTTCACCACATAATTCATTAAATGCTTCAGGAAGGTAATATTACGCGGGATTCCGCGCAGTGCCTCATTGGCCTTGCAATAGTGATCCCACATCTCTTTACTGGCCCCTTCTTGACCAAGAATCGAGACGAAATTCGAATTATTGTTAACAACATCGTTGCCGACAGGCTTGCCAAGTACATGCATATCCCCTTCCACATCAAGCAAATCATCCTTAATCTGAAAAGCAATGCCCATATGGTAAGCGATTTTTTTGAGTGCAGCAATCTCCGCTTCGCTAACCTCATCCAGCATGGCCGGCATGACCAGACACGCCTCAAAGGCCACTCCTGTTTTGTAAAAGCACACATTATTCAGCTGCTCCAGCGTCAATGTTTTGCCTTTTGCATCCAAATCCATCGCCTGGCCCATACACATATCCTCTGCCTTCCGGGCCGAATAACGGATCAAGGCAAGCACAGTCTCCGCCTTAAAGCGGTCAAGCGAGGCCTGCTCTCCAATGGCCTTCTGGATCAGATACAGACCGGTTAACTCCGCAACTGCACTGCTGTGAATCTCATGCAGGGTCATGCGCCCTCTGCGGGTAGAGGCATTATCCTGGGAAGGCAGATCATCGAAGATCAGGGAGGCGGTATGCATGTATTCAAGCGAGCGGAGAAGCGGAACTATTGCTGCTGGCTCCAAGCCGTATTCCTTCACACCCATCACCCAGGTTAGAATCGGGCGCACACGCTTGCCGTCACCCTCCAGACTGTAATTGGCCGCATCGATCAGCCGCTCCTTCATGGCCGGAAGCTCCTGCGGCTTGGTAAAGAGCAGTTCGTCATTGATCAGACTGCGGACACGTTTAAACGTAGCAAAGAACTCCTTCTGCTCCCTGGCATCCTTCTTCAAGTGCTCAATCATCCGGTCCCGCAGCAGCTTATCAAAAAAGTCCACATCATCCGCTTTGTCTACCATGATCTGAATGAGCCTGTTAAACTCCGGGTTGCCTGCTGCAAAAATCCTCATCGTCTCATTATACTTATCTGATCCCACACGTTCTTTATAACGTTTGAGCCCGTTAATCGCCCGGTCCAGTATTACCTCACGGGCTTTGGCATCGGAGTGGTATACATTGTGGATCAGATTGGAGATCACCGCCCAGTATAATTCAAAGGGATTCATCAGATCCGGCCTTTGCTCATGATATTTCAAATAATAGGTGTACGGCGTTACGGCTCCATCACTCATATCCTCGGTCATATCCGCGAAATCATCGGCAAGCTGATTGTAGAGGCCAAAAAAGAAGGTCCGCTCTTCAAATCCCTCATCCGCAGGCGCACTAATCACTGAACGCGCAATGAGCCGGGACGACGATGACTTCAAGATAACGGGGATGTACAAATCTTCGTTAGTGTAATCCCCCCTGGTGAGCACCTTGACACGGTCCATATCCTGAGCCTGAAAAAAAACATAGGACTGGCCGAAAAAGATATGCTGCGTCTCCGGAAGCTGCTGCTGCTTAATATACTCGAATGCCTCAGAAAGCTCCGAATGAATGTATCCGATCAGCTTCATATTCTCACCGGACCAGCCGCCCAGCCCAGGCACAACTCCGGTAAGCAGTGCCGCACGGATCAGCTCGGAGTACTGTTCTTTCTCACGAGCCGTCAGTATCTGTGAATCCAGCAGATCGTCAACGAAAGGATACGTCAATCCATAGGAATAGCCAAGCCTGATCGCTTCATCCAATCTCCGGGACCGTTCCACAGGCGCAGTATCGTCGTCCATCTCTTCGATAACATGCAGAATAACGCCAACGATAATCTTGATCAGCTTGCGCTGGGCATGCTCCGCATTCATTCCCTCCGGAATGTGGGCAGCTACAGATCTTAATTTGGCAAACACCCAGATCACTGCAGCTTCTATCCCTTCCTTCTGGGCCCAGCGGTATACCCCGGCCAGATTCATGAAATCCGGCGCTTCTCCGTTGCCTGAGCGGGCAGACTTCAGCAGATGCTGGTTCAGATCAGCAATGGTCTTCCTGATCCGTTTCTGTGTATCTGGAGAATCCGGTGCCTTACCCAGATCCCTCATATAAATGTACGAGACGCTCCGGTCCAGATAATCATCCAGCTTCCCCGTGTAATTCAGCCATTGGATGTAGCGGTAATAATCTTGGGTATCCGGCTTTTTCTTCCCGGGTGACCACAAGGACAACACGGAGAAGCGCCGGATATGCTTCTTTTTCCACTCATGGATATCCGCCGTCAACGCCGTCACATAAGATTGGCTCTTCATCTGATCATGGAGTGAGCTTAAGTAGCGGGCGGCCTTCTGCTCAGCCAGTTGATAACCTGTATGGGGATGATCTCTGACAATTTCATTCATAGGATGCACAACCTTAGCTTCATATTGGTTTATCTTGCTGTATTTTTTCGGCCTTTGAACAAATGGGAATCCTGCTTTTTATTCTAATACGAACAACTGGCACCATGGTTACGAAATCAAGTTAAGGATTGACAAACGGCCTATAAACATTTAAAGTTTTAACAGTCATATCATTGATAATGATTATCAATTTCATAAAACATTATGGAAAGGGAGATTACCAGAAATGAAGAAATTATTGTTACCTTTACTCATCCTTACCCTCCTGCTTCTAAGTGCCTGCGGCAATAATGCAAGCAACAGTACAAGCAACAGCACGGCTGCTGCCACAACTACACCGGCACCCGAAGCCAGCGCAACTGCTAGTGCTGACAACAGCAGCGCGGATACCATTACTTATGAGTCCGAAACCGGACCTATCGAAGTTCCCGCTGATCCCCAGCGTGTTGTAGTTCTTGCCGGATACGCAGGCAACCTGCTCGCTCTGGATATCCCCCTCGCCGGAGTGGATTCCTACATCAAAGCAAATCCGAATTTCCAGGATCAGTTGAAGGACGTCGCCGAAGTCTCCGAGGAGAATGTGGAGAGTATTCTGAATCTCAAACCAGACTTAATCATTGCTTCGTCAGATACCAAAAACCTGGACAAAATGAAACAAATCGCACCGGTGGTTACCTATACATACAACAAAGTGGATTATCTGACCCAGATCCTGGAGATCGGCAAAGCGGTTAACCAGGAGCAGAAAGCCGCTGACTGGATTGCTGATTTCAAGGCACGTGCCTTGGCGGCCGGTGAAGAAATCAAAGCCAAAATCGGTGCTGATAGCACGATCTCCGTTATTGAAGGAGATTCCAAAAATCTGTACACCTTCGGCAGCGCCTGGGGACGCGGTACAGAAATAATCTATCAGGCTATGGGTCTGAAAATGCCGGATAAAGTGAAGGAAATGACAGCCAAAGAAGGATACTTCAATTTATCACTGGAAATCCTGCCGGATTATATGGGAGATTACGTGATCTACAGCAAAGATCCTGCAGGTGATGCTTCCTTCCAGGAGACTTCCACTTACAAGGATATCCCGGCCGTCAAAAATAATCATGTCTACGAAATAGATGCTACATCTTTCTATTTCAATGATGCTCTGTCACTTGACTATCAGCTTGATTTTATTTCCAAGTCATTGCTGGGAAATTAATTATTATTTAAGCATCCAGCCAGGTTGAAACCGAAAAAAGGAGCGCAAATCGCGTTCTTTTTTTTCGCAAATTGATAAGGAACGGATGGTCGAAATGGAGAAACAGTCTCCGCAAAAGCCGATAAACTCTACTTTTGTGCTTAAGCTGCTCGTCAGCATGATTTTATTTGTGGCCGTATTTGCCCTGGCGGTCAGGCTCGGTGCCAAAAATGTTTCACTGGCGGATATTTGGAGCGCCATCAGCAACCCGAAGGCTACGGGTGGTGATATCTCTATCATCCGTGAACTGCGGCTCCCCCGCGAAGTCGGCGGGATTCTGGTAGGCGCCGCCCTTGCTGTTGCCGGGGCAATCATGCAGGGACTAACCCGAAATCCGCTTGCCGACCCGGGGCTGCTTGGTTTGACGGCAGGTGCCAATGCTGCACTTGCGGTATCCTTTGCCTTCATCCCCTCCATCGGATACTACGGAATCATGATCGCCTGTTTCATCGGCGCAGCCTGTGGCGTGATGCTGGTGTTCGGCATCGCTGCACTCCGGAGGCAGAATATGTCGCCTCTGCGGATGGTGCTGGCCGGTTCTGCCGTATCCGCTCTGCTGACCGCTGTAGCCGAAGGAATCAGCCTTCAATTCAAGATCTCTAAAAATGTATCGATGTGGACATCCGGCGGGCTGATCGGCACCACCTGGGGCCAGATTACAGCAATTGCCCCTATTATTATCATTTGCCTCATCGTTTCCATTCTGTTGTCCCGTCAGCTGACAATCCTTAGTCTGAACGAAGGAACGGCTGTAAGTCTTGGGCTCAAGACGACTCAGGTTAAGATTGCATTGTACATATTAATCACACTGCTCGCAGGCGCTGCTGTTGCGCTTGTCGGCAACATCGCTTTCGTCGGCCTGATGATCCCCCATCTCGTGCGGGTGTTTGCCGGGACAGATTACCGCGCCATTCTGCCGCTGTCCGCCATTGCCGGCGCCACCTTTATGGTGTTCGCCGACACACTCGGCCGGATGATTGACGTCCCGTTCGAAACGCCTGTCGCCGCGATCGTGGCTGTGCTGGGCCTGCCGTTCTTCCTGTTCATTGTCCGTAAAGGAGTGCGATCCTTCTCATGAAACCAGCCCGGCTGTATCGTAATCAACCGCTTGTCGTATCGCTGCTCATGCTTCTCATCCTGGCCACCATCGTTATCGGAATAGGGATCGGATCTTCCCCGGTGTCATACGGGAGACTGATTCCGACAATCCTCGGGCACGGTTCTTTCGAGGATAATTTTGTACTGTTCTCCATCCGTCTCCCCCGGATACTGATTACGCTGCTCGCAGGTATGGCGCTTGCTTTATCCGGTGCTATTCTGCAGGGCATTACCCGCAATGAGCTGGCTGATCCGGGAATTATAGGCATTAATGCCGGGGCCGGGGTCGGGGTTACCGTCTTTTTCATCTTTGCATCCATTGACGCCGGGTCCTTCGTATACATGATTCCGCTTGCGGCATTCGCCGGAGCCCTGGTAACCGCTGTACTCATCTATGCCTTTTCCTACACCCGCACCGATGGCGTTCAGCCGATCAGGCTGGTCATCACCGGAGTCGGGTTCTCCATGGCGCTCTCCGGCGTGATGATCGTACTCATCTCTTCGGTGGACCGGACCAAGGTGGACTTCATCTCCAAATGGCTGGCCGGCAATGTGTGGGGTACAGACTGGCCTTTCGTTCTCGCCCTGTTGCCTTGGCTGATCATTCTGGTCCCTTATGTGCTGTACAAATCCAGAACACTGAATTTGCTTGCTTTGAACGAGCCTACTGCTATCGGGGCAGGTGTGGCGGTCTCCAGAGACCGGGCTCTCCTTATGCTGGCGGCGGTTGCACTGGCGGCGTCGGCTGTTTCGATGACCGGCGGCATCGCCTTTGTCGGCCTGATGGCTCCGCATATTGCCAGAGCCCTGGTAGGAGCGCGGCACCAGCAATTCGTGCCGGTATCCATATTAATCGGCGGCTGGCTGCTGCTGCTCGCGGATACGATTGGCCGTAACCTGACCCAGCCTGACGGTATCGCCGCCGGAATCATGGTTGCATTTATCGGTGCTCCTTATTTCCTGTATCTTCTATTGAAGAAAGAAGGGTAGTACTGACGCAAACTCTCCGCGTAAGCCCACTCCATAGACTAACGCCCTACATACTATATTGGGACCTGACTGCATACATGCAGTTAAATTGTTAGCTCAAAAGGAGCTGGAATCATTGAAATCAGGAACGAGACTTACCGGGCGGGTTATCTATAAAGGTGATCCGGGCTATGAAACGGCACGCAAAAATTGGGATCCGCATACTGACAGATTCCCGAAGGTATTTGTCTTTGCACAGAAAACGCAGGATGTAGCCAACGCCATCCGCTGGGCCAACGAGAATAACATCCCTATCCGGCCAAGAAGCGGCCGGCACTCGCTGGAGGTCAATCTGTCCCAGGTCAACGGAGGCATTGTCATCGATGTAAGTGAACTGAGAAGCATCAAGCTCAATAAAAAATCGGGAACTGCAGTAGTGGGGACCGGAAATACGGTGGGAAGAATTGCCCATACGCTTGCGCGGCAGGGATACATGGCCCCTTTTGGGGATAGCCCCACTGTCGGAATCGGGGGCATTACACTAGGCGGGGGAATTGGGCCGCTTCAGCGGACCGTAGGTCTGGTCAGTGATAATCTGATTGAACTCGAAATGGTGGATGCCAAAGGCAGAATTATTGTCGCCAATAAGAACAGCAACGCCGATCTTCTCTGGGCTTCCCGCGGGGGTGGCGGAGGTAATTTTGGAGTCTGCACCCGTTATAAGTTCAAAGTGCGTCCCGCGCCGGCCACGGCGACCGTATTTCGCATCACCTGGCCCTGGAACCAGTTCGAGAAGGTACTCAAAGCCTGGCAGCGCTGGGCTCCTTCCGTTAACAGCAGACTGGGCAGCGAGCTATCCATTGGTCCCAAAAAGGGCGGTAATGTCAGCATGCTGGGCTTGTTCCTCGGATCAAAAGCGGAAGCGGTCCGCCTCTTAAAGCCCATTACGGACGTAGGGACGCCCACGAATCAATTGATCCGCTCATTACCTTATCCCAAAGTAGTGAGTTTCCTGCTGGCTCCCGATCCGGTGCAGACCCAAAGATTCAGCAACCAGTTCTCCAGCGGTTTCGGAAGAAAACCTTTCCCGGACAGAGCGTTTAAGTCTATGCGTGAGTTCCTTGAGAACGTGGAGGGCGAGTTCGCAGGGTTCTATTTCCTCAACTGGGGCGGGGCTGTAAGCCGTAAATCACCTAGATCTACCGCCTTCTACTGGCGCAAAGCGAAATTCTATGTAGAGTGGAACAGTTCATGGGTCAAGAAATCGGATGCTGCCAAAAATATTGCCGTAGTGCGGAATACACGCCGGAAGCTGCAGCCATTCATCGTTGGAAGCTATATTAATGTTCCGGACCAGGGGATCAAACATTCCGGCCCGGTCTATTATGGAGCGAACTATCCCCGGTTACGGAGAGTCAAAGCCAAATATGACCCCGGAAATATATTCAACAATCCGCAGAGCATTCCCCCGGCCCGCAAGGTATAAGAATAAGATTACCCTGAACATAAGGAGGCCCGCATGTATCCACGCGGGCCTCCTTCTTATGGTTCCAGCCTTTTACTGCCCGGAATTAGCCAGGAATTCATCAATTTGCCGCTGAACCTCTGCGATGATGGTATCAATTCCAGCTTCCTTCACCTGTGCCTGAAGCTTGGCCAGCCCGCCGTCCACATCCTTCACTGAACCGTATTCCAGCGGAATGCCATATTGCAGCATCACATTACCGACATTAGCTACCTCCGTCTTCACTTTGCTGTTATCGAAGACAAAGGTCTCCAGTGGATAGTGGTAAACCTCACCTTCCCATTTGTCGGTCAGCGCATTGCCTTCGTCAGGGAAGGAGGCGTTGTCCCGGTTCAATGGGGAGTTAAAGCCCCAGTTGGAGAATCCGGTATAGTTAGCATTTTTCTCAGCATTCGTATATTTATCGTCGCCAACCGGATTATAATGCACAGCCGTAATGCCGTTCATCATCAGATCATGCAGTTCCTTGTCATTCTGCAGCAGATCAATCACCATCAGTGAACGTTCCGGGTTCTTGGTCGTAGCGTGAATGGAGACCCCGTTCTGGGTGGAGACAGCAACAGACTTCTTCTTGTCCGGTGTAATATCAGCCAGAGCCAGCTCATACGGTGAATTTTTCTCGCGCATATCCGTCATTAAAGCACCTAGTGTGCCAAGATTGTGTGTGATCGATGCTGTCTTTCCTGCACGGAACTCCTGCTGGTGATCCAGCTTGCTGTTGAGTGCGCTCTTCGACCAGGCGTTGTGATCCGCAAGATCTTTATAATAGTAGACAAGCTCTTTGAATTCCGGAGTTTCGTATACATTGAATACCTTACCGGCCGGATCTGTCAGCTTGAAGCCAATCGGCAGATCAAAGTCGAACATGTTCCATTCATTCTGCTGCTTCAGCAGGACCCGGTCCAGATTGTGCAGCTTCCAGTCCCCTGTCTCCGGTACGAACGGAGTGACACCCTGCTCCTTCTCGGAGACCGTCTTGAGATAATTAGCATAAGCCTCCGGGCTGTTGATCTCCGGCAGATTATATTTCTTGCGCAGGTCCTCCCGGTACAGGATCAGCTTCTCAATCGTTTCCCCGCGGTTCTGAGGCACCATATAGAGCTTGCCGTTCACCTTCGCCTGACCCCAGCCCACCTCCGGCATCGCTTCCCAGGTCATCGGCGCGTACTTCTGCAGCAAGTCGTCGGTCAGCTCAAGAAACCCGCCTTTGAGGGCCTGATCATTATAGCCTGCCCAGTTGGCAGAGTAGATGAGGTCAAAATTCTCATTCGCCGCCAGCTTGAGCGGATATTTCTGCGCCCAATCCGACCAGTCCAGGAACTCGGCTTCCAGCGTAGCGTTAACTTTCTCCTTCAGCTTCTTGTTGATCTCGCCAAATACCAGATCGTAATCGACTGGTTTAGGCCCTACAAAAATCATCTTAAGTGTTACGGGCTGAGACGTACCCACTGTGCCGGAATCTCCGGCTGGGCTGGCATTCGTCCCTGCAGCTTCTGTCGCGGCTGCCGAAGCCTGCGGCTCCGACGTGCTTCCTCCGGCATTACCGTTGTTATTGCCGCATGCAGCAAGCAGAGAGATCATCAGTATACCGGACAGCAGTGTTAATCTTTTTTTCTTGTTCAATTGAATTTCCCCCCAGCGTATGTGTAATCGCTTTCAATTACAGTATAATAAAAAATCCACGCCTGTCTAATGTAGGCAGTCAACGATTATACATACTTTTGCAACGACTTTTTGGGCGGAAGTACAATAAATGATGAATTTTGCCGCTCTGTTTATTTAAACAACCCAAAGAGACGGCATTATCTTTAACAGCCCTTGTAAGGCTGTTATGACAATGCCGTCTCAAACCATATGGTGCTATATCAGGTTCAGCTGCTTATTTCTCAAGAAATCCTGTAGAGGGATTCGTAATGAAGAAGCCTTCTTGGGGAACATAGAAATACTGAATCCAGACACCGTCGAGCAGCGGTTGACGTGTATCCAGCACAATCTCGATACCTTTATCCGTGGCAACCACTTCATCATGCTCAGTCGGTGTATCAAGAACAACATCATAGTGCCCGTGATTGCCGTGATCCTGAGTAATAATGACGCGGATCTTCTTGCCTTCCGCTTCAGGAGTGTTCAGCATATCCTTCAGAACCTTTGCAGCATTGCGGTTAACTTTAACTTTCATCCTCTAGCGACCTCTATTCTTTGTAATTTACAATAAGAAATCCATTATAACATAATATAAGGTGCTATATATAATTCAGCAATAAATTGCACCCGCTTTTGGTGCAGCAAAAAGAGAGCCGGCCTGGGCTCTCTCCTGTTTTCTTCCATTTGCTTATACTAGCTGGAATTAATCTTACTTCCCTGTGTACAGTTTGGTCTTCATCAGGGCTTCAAGGAAGGAGAACTTGCTGAATGCAGTTCCGCCTTGTGCCAGCGGATCAACCAGATTGACAAATACATTGCCGCCCTTCACAGCTTTCAGGCTCTTCCAGATGGCGTTCTTCTGCAGCTCTTCCAGTGCCTTAGGATTGTCTTTGTTCTCATCCGCCGAGAACTGTACAAAGATGTAATCCGGATTGATTGCCGCAAAGGATTCAAGGGAAATATTCTGCTGGGCTTTGACCTGCTGCACTTCCTTCGGCACGGTTGCACCCAGGTCGGCATACAGGGAGCGGTTAAAGAATACGTCCTGCGGATAGAGGAACAGGCTGCCTGAACGGATGCGCAGAGCAATGACCTTCTTGTCCTTGAGCTTCGGCGCAAGCTTCACTTTGGCTTCCTTCAGTTCCTTCTGGTATTTCAGAATCGCAGTGGTCGCTTCCTTCTGTTTGCCCGTAAGTGCTGCGAGCAGCTTGAGGTTGTCCATCCAATCGGTCGCGATATGCGATACTGGAATCGTAGTCGCGATCTTCGCCAGCTTCTCATTGGTCTCCGCCGGGAACTTCGTGCTGCTGAGGATAATATCCGGTTTGAGCTTCAGGATCGCTTCCAGGTCAGGTTCTGCCTTTTCCCCGATCGCTGTTACGCCGCTTGTTATTTTGGAAAAGATTGAAGGGAACTCACCGCCGACAGTCAATGCTCCCTTGGGTTTGAAATTGAGTACCAGTGCGTCTTCCAGCGCCTCTACTGCACCGGTAATGACAATATTATTGGTTTTGGCCGGAACGGTGTATACCTTGCCTTTATAGGTAATCTTTTGCGTTGCCTGTGCGGCTTCCGCAACGCCCACAGGTGCGACATTTACACCTGCGGCAGAAACGATACCCAGCGCCATAACACCAGCAAGTACCAAACCTGTTATTCTCTTAATCATAGCCTGCTACCACTCTCCATCATTTATTAATAATGATAATCATTATCACCATTACTAATATAATAGATTCATCTCCCCTTTTTGAACATGGATTATTGTCGTTAAAACCATGGACGATCTGCGTAAAGTTAATATTCCCATAACTATTCTTTACGAATGAGTCCGCCCCTTCAGATTAAACGATAAACCTAATCCGGCTATGGCTACTACGGTCAGGCTCCAAAAAGCGGCATGGAATCCCTGCATCATATTCACCGGGAATGTGAAAGAACTGTAATTCATCGTAATCGTCATTATGGCTATCAGCAGAACCCCTCCCATAGAGCTGGCTAACGAGCGGATCGATATCGTCATTGGAGAGGCATGTGCAATCATCCTGGGAGATACACTTGCCATCGCATAGGCGGTAACAGGGGTCATAATAAACCCGATTCCCACCATTAGAAATACATAGAGCACAGCGAGTATAAGTATGGACGAATCCTGGGATAACATAAGCGAGATTAGCAAAGATACCCCGGCAATGAGGGTAAACCCGCCGCGAAGCACTATCTTCACTCCATAGCGGTCATATATTTTTCCGGAGATTACACTGGTACACCCCAGCAGCAGCGCACCCGGCAGCAGCATCAGACCTGACTCCCTTGGCGTCAGCCCCCGGACATTCTGCACATATAACGGAATCAGCAGCTCAGCACCCACCATTACAATGAACATCAGCACTCCAATGATTGAGGCAAGGCTAAAGCTCCTGCTCTTGAACAGCCTGAAATCCAGCAATGGAACGGTAAGCTTCAGCTGACGCCTGATAAATAGAATTATGAACAATATCCCGCTTAGGATAACGGCCCCTGCCCATACCCGCGGGGCACTTTGATCCCCTGCCAGATTAACACCATATAACAGACCGGCAAATCCGGTTGTTGATAATAGAATAGATATGTAGTCCAGCTTCTCCCGGTGTCTCTCCCCCACATTCTGCAGACTGAACGCAGCGAGCAGCAGATTGGCTATCACAACAGGCAGCAATGCATAGAAGAGAATGCGCCAGGAGTGTTCCTGAACGACTAATCCTGACAGGGTCGGACCCAGCGCCGGAGCCAGGCCCATTACCAGTCCGATTAATCCCATAGCCGAGCCTATCTTCCCCTTCGGGAACACCCTAAGAATCGTTGTCTGGAACAGAGGCATCAGCAGTCCTGCGCCCAAGCCCTGAATAATACGCCCGCTCAGTATAAAGATAAAGTCCGGGGATATTCCCGCGATTAGTGTACCTGCCGCAAAGGCACTTGCCGAAGTGAAGAATAAACCTCTTGTCGTGAATCTTCCGATTAAAAATCCGGCAACAGGCACCGTTATGCCTGCAGTCAGATAGTATACAGTAATCAGCCATTGGGCCCTGCCCTCATCAATCCCCAAATCCAGCATCATTCTGGGCAATGCCGTATTCAGCATCGTCTGCATCAGCTGCCCGAGGAAATTCGCGATGACCAGCGAAGATACGATTAATCCGGGTCTGCTTTTCATTCCGTCTCCACCTGTCTCTCTTGTTATAAAATATATTAAAGATATATTAAGTCCTTAATAAAAACAAAAAACGCCCTCCCTTTAACTTCTGACAGACTATTCCGGTTAATTGGACAGGGCGTAAACCGCCGCAATCAAAGACTTAATGTATCTACAATATATTCAAAAGTACAGGTTGTCAATCTGTACTTACAGGAGTCAGCATGCTTTTACCACTGATTCTTTTACCACTGATTCTTTACCGCTGCATCTCATAATCTGCCTTCAGCAATTCAAACTGATTCCGTGTAAACCGGATCAGTCCATCCTGTGCCATCCGCTGCAATTCTCTCGATAAGGCACTCCGGTCCACAGTCAGGTAATCCGCCAGATCATTCCGGCTGAATGGAATTTCAAAGACGGGCGAATTATTTTTTTGGGCCTGCAGGCTCAAGTAGTGGATAATCCGTTCCCGCAGTGACTTGTGTGAGACCAGATCGAGCTTCTGATACATCGACCGGTTATTCTCCAGCAGCAAGGTCAGCATATTCTCAATAATCCGGCTTCTCAAATGGCAGGTCGCCTGGCCCGGACGTACAATTTTGTTAATCTTGATGAACAGCACGCGGCACGCCGAGCCTGCAACCGCTTCGTAGCCGCTGGGCTCCTGCTCCAGACGAAGTGCGGTCTCCCCGATAATCTCCCCGCTCTCAAGCTCCGAGAATATGAACCGCATGCCCGCACTATTCTCTTTGCACAGCAATACATTTCCCTGGAGAATAATGCCCGCCGAATCCAGATATTCCTCCTGCTTGAAGATGACATCCTTCTTGGCGAAATCCTTGATTGTACCCTGAAGACAGCCCAGTGCCTGCTGCACTTCGCCGATCATAAATCCTTTAAATAAGACCGTACTTTGGATTTTGTTCATATATTGCTGCACATTTATCCGCCTCCTGTTGCCATGGCAACAGAGTCATTGTACAAACTCTGCTACAATTCAATAAATGAGAACGATTCTCACCTTATCTCATTATAGCAAATGTTAAGAATCATTCAACATATACAGGAGGACGGCATGAGCGGAATGACTGCAGGCACAGTATTTTATTTCAATGACATGATTAGCATCCGGCCCTATCAGATATCAAGCAGAACACTGAATTTCGCAGAAGGTTCCGCAAAAGCCGCTGAAGCACCTGAATGGGTACTGTATGGCATGGATAAGGATGAAACCATCAGCTCGGAGACCTCGCCCAGATCCAAGCTCATTCACGTACTGGAGGGAGAGCTCGACATGCTCATAGCAGAGCAGCCCTGTCAATTAACCGCCGGGGCAGCGGTAATCGTCCAAGCCGGTACCTGGCATGAATTCGCTGCGCAGAGCAGCTGCAAATTTCTGCAAATCAGTATATAACCTGGAGGTAGATCGTATGGAGCAAGAACACTATATTAAAAGATTGCCGCAAGCTGAAGTTATGGATTTACGGAAGATCATTACAGTGGAGGAGCAGCAGGTATCCAGCCTGACTCTGGTCCAGCGCTCCAGTCTCGCCATGACACTGATCTCCCTGGATAAAGGCTCGTCGATTGGCGGCCATTCCTCCCCGGGCGATGCCATGGTGAATATTCTGTCGGGCGAGGCTCAAATCACCATTGCAGACAAGCCATACACTGTGCTGGCAGGGGAAACGATCATTTTGCCGGCTAATATTCCCCATGCGCTGTATGCTACCGAAGCCTTCCAAATGCTGCTGATTGTGGTCAAACCGGAGAAGAAGGAGCTGAGACACGTTGAAAAAGGAAGTCGGGCATAATTTCCTGGCCAAACTGGGCAAAAAGCGGCTGCGTCCCGGCGGTGTCGCTGCTACGAACTGGTTGATCCGGCATGCGAAGCTGAGCAAAGACAGCCGGGTGCTGGAAGTGGCCTGCAACATGTGTACCACCTCTATCCAGCTTGCGCGGGAGTATAAGTGCCAGATTACCGGGATTGATATGGACCCTAGAGCACTTGAGAAGGCTGAGAAGAATATTAGAGACGCCAATCTGGAGGGGTACATTCAGGTCAGACAGGCCAATGCGATGAAGCTGCCTTTTGAGGATAACAGCTTCGACGTCGTGATTAACGAAGCGATGCTGACCATGCTGAATCAGGCGGCGAAGCAGAAGGCTGTTGCTGAATATTTCCGTGTGCTGAAGCCCGGCGGGGTTCTGCTTACGCATGACATCACTTTTGCGAAGAATAACATGGCCGGGGAGCTGGCGGAGCTGCGCCGGACAATTCATATTAATGTAGAGCCGCTGCCTGTGGCAGAGTGGGAAGGACTCTTCAACTCCACCGGATTCAAGAGTGTCGAACACGCTACAGGCACCATGTCGCTGATGAGCGTTAAAGGCATGCTCCGTGATGAAGGTGTCCCCGGTACACTGCGTATTTTCAAGAATGCTCTCAAAAAAGAAAACCGCGCCCAGTTCAAGAAGATGTATACCTTCTTCAATACAACCGGCAAGGACCTGAATTATATCGCCGTATGCAGCAGCAAGGACTGATGAAATATATTCCCTCTGCCGCCCGGTCAGAAGAGCTCATACACAACAAAAAGGAGCTGTCCCAAAAGCCATGAACTGGCTGCTTGGGAGTCCGAACTGAATCACCGGAATAGCTGAAGGCAGCCCGATCAGGGCGATAATAATCGTATTGATGAAGAATGGGCCGAGTCCGATCCTTTATTTTGTGCAAGCATGCTCGTTACAAAAGCAAAGAGCAGCCAAGCAGTGCAGAAACACTGTTTGGCTGCTATGCTTATGAACTTATTGCTGATAGCCTGATTAATCCAGCTGTGTTCCGCTGCTGGCGATTACATTCTTGTACCAGTAAAAGCTGTCTTTGCGGGATCTGGCCAGTGTGCCGTTCCCTTCATTGTCCTTGTCGACGTAGATGAATCCGTAGCGCTTCTTCATTTCGCCTGTTCCTGCACTGACCAGATCAATGCAGCCCCACGGAGTGTAGCCGATCAACTCTACCCCGTCCTCCAGCGCTTCACCCATGGTCTTGACATGTTCCCGCAAATAATCGATCCGGTAACCGTCTTGGATTGAACCGTCCGCTTCAACGGTATCTACAGCGCCAAGTCCATTCTCCACTACCATCATAGGAATGCCATAACGGTTGTAAATATGGTTCAAGGACCATCTGAGCCCTTGCGGGTCTATCTGCCATTCCCATGCGCTTGCCTGCAGATATGGATTCTTCAGCCCCATCGACAGGTTGCCGCCGATAGCCTCCTGATCCGGCGCTGCGCTCACGCAGGTGGATGAATAATAGCTGAAGGTGTAGAAATCTACACAGCCTTCCCGCAGCGTCTGCTCGTCATCCTCCTCCTGCTGGAGCTTAATATTTTTCTCCTTGAAATATCTTGTGGCGAAGCCCGGATATGCGCCTCTGACCTGTACATCCGAGCAGAGGAAATTGCTCAGATTATCCTTTTGCTGCGCCAGCAGAACGTCTTCCGGATTACAGGTCAGCGGGTAAGAACACATGTAGGCAATCATGCAGCCGATCTGGAACTTCTCATTGATCTCATGCCCCAGCTTCACGGCTTTGGCACTTGCGAGGAACTGGTGATGCAACGCCTGATAACGCATTTGCTCATTGTCGCCGATTGCGGAAGTACCGAGCTCTGCATTGCCCTGCGGCATAATCGCTCCTGCCATGAATGTTCCGAACGGCATCGTCAGAATATTAATCTCATTGAAGGTCAGCCAGTATTTCACACTGTCCTTGTATCTGTTGAAGAGCACTTCACAGTAACGGACATAGAAGTCAACCGTTCTGCGGTCGGCCCACCCGTTATAGGCTTCAGCCAGATGAAACGGGGTTTCATAATGAGAGATCGTCACCAGCGGTTCGATCTGATGCTTTTTGAGTTCGGCAAAGACCTGATCGTAGAATTGAAGGCCCTCCTCATTCGGCTGCGCATCATCCCCATTCGGGAAAATCCGTGACCAGGCGATGGATAAGCGGAATACTTTGAAGCCCATTTCGGCAAACAAAGCGATATCCTCCTTGTAGCGGTGATAGAAATCCACTGCCTCATGGCTAGGATAGTTAGAACCGGCTTCAAGAACAGGTGTTATTCTTCTGGATACCGTATGCGTTCCCGCAGTAATCACATCGGCAGTGCTTAGTCCCTTGCCTCCAGCATCGAATCCGCCCTCCAGCTGATTGGCAGCGGTTGCGCCGCCCCACAGGAAATCCTCCGGAAAACTTTTGTACATTGTGCTCATTATAATTCCTCCTCGTTTGGGGTTTCATTGAACAGATCAGATCATGACAGTCAGCAGATTATCCCTGTAATCAATGCTCTTCAGGTCCGTCTCAATCACATCGAGATACTCCGCGGAATTCGAAATAATGACCGGGGTGGTCAGGGTATAGCCAGCCTCTTTGATCGCCGCTACATCAAACTCCATCAGCAGCTGGCCTTTTTTGACCAGATCACCTTGCTTGGCCTTAGGAGTGAAGTATTTGCCCTTCAATTTGACGGTATCCTTGCCCACATGAATCAGAATATCGACCCCGTTATCACTGGTGATCCCTATGGCATGCCCGGATGCGAACAATGTGGTCAGTACCCCGTCTACCGGTGAGTATACCTTGCCTTCCAGCGGCTCAATCGCAATTCCTTTGCCCATGGCTCCTGTAGAGAAGGCTTCGTCTGTCAGCTCGGACAGTGCTCTGACCTGGCCCTTCAGCGGACTTCCCACAGTCTCCTGCTTCACCAGCGTATTGCGCGGGGTGCCTGTGCTCTTGCTCTCTGCAGCCTCTTCATCCTTAAATCCGGAGAAGAATACCAGAATAAAACCTAGAATGAAGCTGATTACAATCGCCGCAATTGCACCGTAGAAGCCTTTATCCATACCGTCCGGACTGATATAACTTGGAATCCCGAAGATGCCCAGTCCTCCCAGAATGTAGCCCTTGGTCCCCATCAGACCGACAATACCGCCACCGACTGCTGCAGCGATACAGCTTAAGACAAACGGCTTCTTGCGCGGCAGCGTAATCCCGTAAATAGCGGGTTCGGTAACACCGAAGATCCCTGAAATGACGGCCGGTATAGACAATGACTTAAGCTTGACGTTCTTGGTCCGCAGCAGAATAGCCAGCACCGCACCGGTCTGAGCAAAGGAAGCCCCGAAGGAAGCCGCCAGAATCGGATCATATTTCAGCACAGCCATGTTGTTAAGCGCAATCGGCACCAGCCCCCAATGCAGGCCGAAGATGACGAATACCTGCCAGAACGCACCAACCAGCAAGCCTTCAATAACTGGACTGAGATTGTAGAGGAACAAGGTTCCCTCTCCCAGCAGTTGTCCTGCCCACGTGGAGATTGGACCAATCGCAATCAGTGCCAGCGGAACGATGATCAGCAGAGTGAAGAACGGAACCAGGAAGGTGCGCACCACACTTGGAATCACTTTCTTGAAGAAGCTTTCCAGCTTGGAGCCTACAAAGGTTGAGATGATGATCGGAATAACGCTGGAGGTATACGACATCAGGATGACCGGGATACCCATGAACGTAATGTACACCGGTGATTCAAACAGCGTTCCGCTAAAAAGGGTATACAGCGGCTCGCCGGCAGCTGTTATATTGCCGAAGGCCGGATACACCAGCGTTGCGCCAATTGCCATCCCGATAAAGATATTGGCGCCAAACTTCTTCGCCGACGTATACCCGAGGAAAATCGGGAAGAAATAGAACAGGCAATCCCCGAGCGCATTAAGAATCTGGTAGGTACCCGAAGTATTCGTAATCAGTCCCAGCGTCACAAACAGGGCAGTGAACCCCTTAATCATTCCTGTTGCGCACAGCACACCAAGCGTCGGAGAGAATACCCCCGAGATCATATCGATAAACCTGTTGAACAAGCTTGTTTTACCGGCCGTGGCTGCCTCTGACCCGCCTTCCTGGAATCCGCCAGCAGCCATAACCTGGGCATAGACCTCAGATACATGATTGCCGATGACAACCTGATATTGGCCGCCGCTCTGAATGACTGTAACGATTCCATCCATATTTTTCAGCACATCTGTGTTCGCCAGTGTTTCGTTCTTAAGTTTGAAGCGCAGACGGGTCACACAGTGGGTTAATCCGTTAACATTTTCTTTGCCGCCGACATTCCTGATAATTTCATTAGCGAGTGCATCATATTTCACACTAAACCCTCCCATTCCCTATTAAAAAACAAAAAACGAAACCACACGGCAATGTTCTGCCGATTTGGTTTCGCCTGCATGACCAGTAACAATCCAAAGGTTTTATTCAGTTTGTCTTTGTGTTACCCGCTGAATGTGAATCGTCAAGTACAGCCTTTCCTCATCCAGAAGCCGGGTGTCCAGATACTGCTCAATTTTGAGTACACAGCTATGCGCCTTTTTGTATTTGGTCCGTACCTGCTTGAGCAGAAAATCATCAACCGACTCCACCGCTTCCTTCTTACGTGACCGCTGGAAAAAATACCGCAGATGGGTAATGAACCGTTCATAGCTGACCGAACTCTCATCAATCTCGTTGTTATATGAATACTTGACAATATTGAGAATGTCATCGATCTGTTGCGTCTGTCTGGTGACATCAGCAATTCTATGACCGGAGCTGTTCATTTGCGCATTGATCAGATGCAGGGCAATATTGCCGGCTTCATCATCCGGCAGGCGGATGCGGGTATAATCCTCAATGATCTGTAAGGCTTGAAGTGCGATACCATATTCCTTGGGATAACAGCGCTGTATCTCCCAGATAAGCGGATTGGTATTACGGATCCCCTGGTCCCAGAGCCTTAGTGCATGGGTCAAATGATCCGTTAATGTAACATAGATATAATCGCTTAAGCGCACCTTCAGGGATTGCTTGGCATATTCGATAATATCGTGGCTTAAGGCTACATATTCGGCGGGCGCATCTGCCATTAATGCTTTGAATTTCTCCGAAGCATCATTCTGCTTCAGTACAAACGTCTTCTCAATCAGAGATACATCCACCGGATCGCCGGCGTTCTTCTTGAATCCGATACCGCGTCCCATGACCACCAATTCATCTTTGCCTGAATCCTTGGCAATAATGGCATTGTTATTGAAAATTTTTTCGATAATCAACCCTCTGCCCTCCTTTATCCCGAATTTCATTCATCAATACAGGATGTAGACGGATTAATCAAGGATTCCCGCGGCGTCCCGCAGGCCTTAACATAAAGAAAGGCAAAACCCAAAACACGTGACCATGTTTTGGGTTTTATGTAGACGGATTAATCAAGGATTCCCGCGGCGTCCCGCAGGCCTTAACATAAAGAAAGGCAAAACCCAAAACACGTGACCATGTTTTGGGTTTTGCCTTTTCAGTAACAATCCCAAATTCAGAATAGCACTCTATTTCACTTTTGGCAACAAAAATGTTTACGCTTTCAAAAAACGTTATTCCGCCCTGATGACCGGAACATTCTGCGTATGCAAATAAGCAGAGGATTGATTTCCGGGTACTACGGAAATTAATCCTCTGCTTCATGTTACTGTTGAGTAAGAACTTAAACGGATGATGAAGTGACCGACCGGGAATTTCTCCAACGCAGCTTATACAGCTCCGGAAGTACGACTCCGATCAGCACCAGAATCACTCCGGTCCACTGCAGGCCGCTCACATGCTCATGCAGTACGAACGAGGACAGTAGCACGGCAACCGGCAGTTCAGCGGCGCCTAGAATACCAGCCATACCTCCCCCGATATGCGGGACACCGATGGCGAACAGGACTGGCGGGATAAAGGCGCCGAACAATCCCAGCAGGAAGCCGAACAATAGCAGCTGACTCCACAGCAAACCGTTAAACAGGAAGTATGGCGGGAACAGGATGAACAGCAGCAGCAGGCCGCCGGTAACCATCCAGGCGCTCCGGTAGGCAGGATGCGCAGCCGGAACGGCTTTGCCGCTGAAGATAATAAACATGGAGTAGCTTACCGCAGATAACAGCCCGAGCATAAGCCCGAGTGCATTAAATTCGGCAGCTCCCTGATTCAGAATCCCGGCTGCCAGCAGCGTTCCCCCGAAGAGCAGGATCAAGGTCAGCACAGTGATTTTATCCGGGCGCTGACGTTTGCTTACGGCCTGGATCAGCACGCTGATCCAGGTGAACTGGAACAGGAGAATAATGGCGAGCGACGCCGGAATATACCGGAGGGACTCGTAGTACAGCAGACCGGTAACCACTGTGGGCGCGCCGGCGAGCATTAGCAGCATTCTGTGCTTCCAGGCCAGCTTCATGGCCGGTGCCTGGCTGACAGCAGCCGCGGCTGCAGTATTGGTACGGCTGCGCTGTTTGCGGTTCTCTCTAACCTTGGTATATAAGGCCAGCAGCCAGGCGAGAATGCAGCCGGTCAGCAGCTGCGTACCAACGACTTCACCCAGCTTATAGCCTTCTCCGTATGCTAATACGACGATTGTGGATAAAATGCCGTAGCTCATAGCGCCTATGAGCACGGAGATTAAGTATTTCATATCTTTCATTTCAATTATGCCTCCTGAATCTCTGTTGTGTCGGCCGCAACACGCAAATAATCCTAACTCCGGGATAGGGACCTGTGTAACAAAGTCCTTATCATCGTAGTTAGGAAGAGTAGGCTTCCTGTAGAAACCCTCGCCCTGATGTACCTGATGGCTGCGAGGTTATACGAGAACAATATGTAATTATCGGGTTGACGACTGTTCATATGTTACACGTCAAGTGAGCTGGCGTCAACCCTTAATTCTTAAAATTTGTGGAGTTACGGAACATAAACCTCTGTGACGGCATTAACCGTGTTATTGCTTACCGTAATCATACAAGGAGGGGCGAAGCCGGTAAACTGCTCATAATACGCAATAAACTCCGCTTTGCTGACGCTTTGAAGCGAGCCGGGATTCTCACGGTCTATCAGCTTATACTCCGTTTCCGCCGTGACTGCGTAGAGATCGTTAATCTTATATTTGTTGAGGATATAGAATCCTCCCGGCAGATCCTCCTCCGAGATACCCAGGGCGGCAAACCGGTCAGAGTCTTCAAGGGTAAGCCACTCCACCTGATCCAAATTCAATGTGTCGCTGTCCATGGCAAGACCTGTAACGTAACCAAGGAAGCTGCTCACAGGTGCAATTGCAAAATCTGCGGCAGTTGCCTCATAATCTACTACAAGATTGTCTCTGGATACCGGCTGTCCCAGTTCAGTTCTGATATATTGAACCGCCACCTGAAGCGGGTCAAGCCATGCCTGTTCCGTCCCCGCATCAGCTCCCGCCTGCAGGCCGGCATAGTATGCAGCCAGAGTCTCTTCCGTCTCCGGTGTTTCGTAATACTCATTGCCGCGCGTATCCATCCAGCGTTCGACGGTCCAGATTCCTTGCTCTCCCTGCTTCACCGGCTGGGATAATAACAGCTGGCTGGTCTCACCAGTGGTCAAAATAAATTTGACCAGGATATGATTGCCGCTGAACGTCTCATGCGGAAGCATGCCTTTCCCTTCGAAGAACTTGCGGAGAGCTATCTCCTGACCGGCTGGCCGGGACATGTCGTTCTCCCCGCTCCTGATCTCCCCCAGATACTCCGGTATAGAATCCTGATAGGAGAATACAAGTATCGGCTTGCCCATACTCCCGTCTTCGGTAAGCATGCCGTCTTCTATATTTATATTTCCCAGCTGCATTAATTTGTCTGCATTATCCGGCTTAAGCCTGTATTCCAAAGCCCAAAGCTGCACAGGCGTATCCAGCAGGTGGTCGAATTCACCGAGTTTCGCAAATTTAGTGAGGGTACTACCCACAAACCGAAGATCCGGCACCGCTCTTTGATAGGAGGCAATATTCGCTTCAATGTATTGTTGTGCGTAATCCCTTTCTGTCATTTCTGCCTGCTGTCTGGGGTTGCCAAGCAGCCCCACGCTGACAGCGGTGATTCCTACAATACAGAGCAGGGCCACCCAGAATGCAGGTTTGCGGTAATGTAAAATATTGCGGATACGCCCTTTCGTACCGCTCTCTCCAAAAGCAAGCGGCGATCCGTAGGTAAAACGTCTCCCGGTTGACAAAGCTAACAGCGAGAACGAATAATCCTGCTTGATTCCGCTGCCCAGCTGCCGGATTACACTCTCATCACAGGATTTCTCCATATCCTCGCTCATCAGGAAGAAGGCCAGCCAGACCAGCGGATTGAACCAGTGGATGCAGAGTACAGCATAAGCTACCGGCTTGATGATAGGGTCAAACCTGCGGATATGCACCTGCTCATGCTTGATGATGTAAGCCCGCTCCTGATCATGCAGACCGGGGGGGGAGATAAATCCGCGGCTAATCCTCCTTATGCTCCTTAATAAGCTTCACAAAAGCATCCACTTCACTCTCGCTGAGCTTACGGCTCCGGGTAAACGCAGCCAGAAATCTGGGTAAGGAGCCCTCGAAGGTCTCCTCCACAAACTGCTTGCTCTGTTCGGCGTAGAAATCATCTTTATTCACAATGGCCATGACTATGCCATTCCGGTTCGCAAATATGCCCTTGCTCTCCAGACGCTTAAGCATCGTGTACGTTGTTGATTTCTTCCAGTTCAGTTCAGTCTCGCACAGCTTCACCAGATCTCCTGAAGGAACCGGCTCATGGCTCCAGATCAGTTCTGCAAATTCGGACTCCATTTCGGTTAATGCAGTTTTCCTCAAGTTATTCAGCCCTTTCGGTCTACAAGTTGTAGACTCAATTGAGTTCAGTTTATAACTTGTAGACCGGAATGTCTAGAAGTTAAGCTTCCTTGTTCATGACTGATAGTTCATAAATGCATATCGTCCCCCATTATTAACAGACCCTGCACAGTATTTCTCTCCATTTACGAATCAAAAGGAGCAGTAGCTAAATATACTCTTGGAGGGGGTGTTAATCCTGAATAGTTCCGGACCTGTTAAGCTGCTGGGCGTAATTGCCGGAGTCGTCGCTCTGAACATTGCCGTATTATCGCCAGGACTGCTGGGAGTAGCCATAGGCGGGTCCAGCGCTCTTGAAACTGCAACAGGGGTAACCTTGCTGGTTGTCAGCCTGCTGATTGTGCTCTACGGGAGTTATACCCTGCTCTTCAAACGGGCAATTGTTCCCGCTGTCCCCTCTCTCGATACACGGGAAGACTATACAGCTGAACTTAACCGCTACCGTAATGTGAGGGTACTGAAAGAGGATGTCGCCTTGGCCCTGGATCAGCTAGAGCGGATGGATAAAAAGAAGATGACGCTGCTGAATATTCTTGCCGGGCGTTTCGAGCGGACAGAGCTCAGTTTCCGGAAGTTCCACACGGTGATTCAAGACGTTGAAAAGCTCCTATACCTGAATATCCGCAGTATCTTGAACAAGCTAAGCGTATTCGATGCCGCCGAGTTCTCGCAATTCACGGGCAAAATCAACTCCGGCAGATTCACAAGTACATTCATCCAGAAGAAGAACGCCTTGTTCAACGAATATTTCACCCATGTCAAGGGCTGTCTAGCAGCAAATGAAGAGATTCTGCTGAAGCTGGACCTGCTACTGCTGGAGATCTCCCAGCTCGGAAGTGCTGATTATGACGCCGCTCTGGAAATGCCCTGCATGCAGGAGCTGACCGCCCTGATCGGGCAGACGAAACTCTATCAATAGTGAATCAGTATTGAAAGGAAGATGATTATGGCCAGGAAAAGCAAAACATTCATCGTTCTGGGCCTCATTGCCCTGTCCGTCTTTGCGCTTGTCTACTTCGGAATCAGCCTGACCGCGAACTTGGGTAAATCCAAGACAGAGATCTCTGCAGAAGATGCTGATAAGAGGCTGAACAGGATCTATAAAGATATTAACGTGAGCAGTACCGCACCTGTAAAAGGGCAAATTGATCTTGATCCGGCAGCAGTCGGCGATTCATTGCCCGATATCTCCAAATTCCCGCTTTCTGTAAACAGCACAACGGACAGCTATGCCGAAATTTTCTCCTCGACCGAGAAATCCGGCACCGGCAATGACGGTTGGCTGAATGAAGTGGCCAATGACTTCAACGCTGCGGGTATCCTCGTGGACGGCAAGCCCGTCTCGGTCAGCATCCGTAATATTGCGTCAGGCACAGCCGCAGATTATATCCGCTCCGGCAAATATGTGCCTGACGCCTACACTCCGTCCAATGAGCTATGGGGTGAAATGGTCAAGGCAAGCGGCGTCTCTGCGGAACTTGTATCTGAGCGGCTGGCCGGCAATGTGGCCGGGGTGGTCATGAGCAAGCAGAAATATGATCAGCTGGTCGGCAAATACGGCTCGATTAATGTGAAGACGATCACCGATGCCATTGCAGCCAATGAGCTGGCGATGGGCTATACAGATCCTTTTGCCAGCTCAACGGGATTGAATTTTCTCGTGACTGCACTAGGCACGTTCGACAGTATGGATCTGCTGGGGGACAAGGCGGTTCAAGGGTTTGAGAAGTTCCAGGCGAATGTGCCTTTCATTGCCTCCACTACCCTGCAGATGCGGGACGCGGCGAAGTCGGGCATGCTGGATGCCTTTGTGCTGGAATATCAGACGTATGTCAATGCGGCGGATCTGACAAGCGGGTATGTGTTTACCCCCTTCGGGGTAAGGCATGACAGTCCGCTCTATGCACTGGGTGATTTGCCAAAAGAGAAGCTGGGGATCATCCGCAAGTTCGCCGAATTTGCCGTGCAGGACAAAAACCAGACAGCAGCCTCGGACAGAGGCTTTAACGGTCTGAATGATTACAAGTCCGAGCTGGCTCCGGTGGACGGCTCCCTCCTCTCCTCAGCCCAGAAGCTATGGAAGGAGAAAAAAGACGGCAGCAAACCGATTGCCGCAGTATTCGTAGCTGATGTATCGGGCAGCATGGCCGGCGAACCGCTGAACCGGCTCAAGGAATCGCTGCTGAAGGGCCAGAAGTTTCTGGGCAAGGACAACAGCATCGGGTTTGTCTCCTACTCCAGTGATGTAACGATTAATCTGCCGATCGGCAAATACGACACCAATCAGCAGTCCATGTTCGTTGGGGCGATCAATAGCCTGCAGGCTGCCGGGGGGACGGCTACTTTTGACGGAATGGTCGTGGCCATGAAGATGCTGAAGGAGGAGCTCGCGCTGCATCCGGAGATGAAACCGCTGATCTTCGTGCTTAGCGACGGGGAAACGAATGAAGGACATTCATTGGATGAGATCAGAGGATTGATTGAGAGCTACAAAATCCCCGTATATACAATTGGATATAACGCCAACATCAAGGCGCTGGAGAGCATTTCAAGCATCAACGAGGCGGCTAATATCAATGCAGATACTGAAGATGTGGTCTACAAAATCGGCAATCTACTCAATGTGCAAATGTAAGTCCCATATTCCCGAAGGAGGGTTCCCATGTCATTCTCAATGGAAATTCCCAGCCCTGAGAAGCTGAAAGAGGCCGTCGAAGAGCAGGTTCAGCCGGAGCCGGAGGAAGTTACGCAGCTGAAGGAACAGGCGGTCAATAATGTAACCAATATTCTTGCACTGGATTTCGATTCACTGGAGAAACGCAAATCAGTGCTGCATTCGATTGACAGCTTCGGGATGGGCACCATGCGCTCCTCTTCAGAGAAGAATTCGCTCCTGCAGGTATCTGTAGGTAATCTCTCCAAGACCGGTGATGAAGGCGGCCAGATCGCCAAGGGATTAACAGAGCTGCAGCTGCAGCTGAAGGATCTGGACCCAAGTGCAGTTGATTTCGCCAAAAACGGCTTCCTGGGCAAGTTCTTCCATCCCCTGCGTAATTACTTCGCCAAATACCAGAAGGCGGATAGTGTCATCTCCGATATCATTCTGTCTCTGGATAAAGGCAAAAGCGTGCTGAAAAATGACAATACCACCTTAGAGATTGAGCAGCAGACTCTGCGGGAGCTGACTAAACGGCTGAAAAAGGAAATTCAGCTCGGTATCCTGATGGATCAGGAGATCGAGACACAGATTGAGGCGGCTAAGCAGCGCAGTGAAGATGAGGGTAAAATCCGGTTCATCACCGAAGAAGTCCTGTTCCCACTCCGTCAGCGGGTAATGGATCTGCAGCAGATGCTGGTGGTCAATCAGCAGGGGATCATGGCCATTGAAGTCGTAATACGCAACAACAAAGAGCTGATCCGCGGTGTGGACAGAGCACGGAATGTTACGGTATCTGCGCTCAAAATCTCGGTTACGGTCGCAAGTGCCTTATACAATCAGAAGATCGTGCTCAAAAAGATCGAGCTGCTGAACCAGACCACCAACAACCTGATCAGCGGCACCTCCAAAATGTTGAAGGACCAAGGCGCGGCCATTCACAAGCAATCGCTCGAAACCAGTATTTCCGCTGACACCTTGAAGCAGGCGTTCACGGATGTCCTGTCTGCGCTTGATTCTATCAGCACCTACAAGCAGGAAGCCCTCCCCAAGATGCGGGAGACAATCAACCAGTTCCGGGAACTGGCGGATAACGGGGAACAGCAGATCCGGCGGCTGGAAAAAGGCAGTACGCTGGGGTTATAGCACTACTGTTGTCAGCTTAAAATAAAGGATTGGACTGAGCTACGAAATCAAAATAGCGACAGCTAAGGACAGAAAATAGCGTCCTTGACTGTCGCTGTTTCCATAGATAACGTTTAGCGAACTATATATAAATTCTAATCCTGTAAGCATTTGTCCCCCAAGATAGGACATGTCTATACCCCAAAACTGCATACTGTTGCACCCACAGCAAGAAATGGAAACCGCGCTTGAAATACCAGGAACCTGAGTAACTAAACGGTACCGGCGCTCTTCAGCGCTAGACTATAATCACTTCCTGCCCGAAACAGCTGGAGTAATAGGCAGGTGTTACCGCCACAACGGAATACCGTCAGTACGTGATACCTCAGAAGCCGGCTTCATTTAGTTTAACAGGGATGCCAAATTCCATTTCCCACTGTCCTGCCGTATGGTCAAGCGAGTTGGGGAAGAAAATTTCCAGGGCTGGTCTCGAGACATCCCATACATACGGGCTTAGAGGAAGCCACTCGGTGGAGACTAAGTGGAGCAGATCTCTCACCGTATCCGGTCTGTCTTTCAACTGCACAAGGGCGTACTTGCCTCCGGGAATCGTCCGGACGCCCAGATCGCCAGTCGGTGTCATCCGGTGCTCCGTTGTAATACAAGCATCGTACCTGTGTCTGCCGTCCGGCGTGATGTAAGGGTCGTCTAAGATGAGTCCGACAGTTAAGCTGTCTTTATTCAACGCTTCTCTCGCGACCAACCACGAGGCTACATGCTCAAAGAGCCCTGTAATATCCGAATTAATCCTTCCTTCATTGATAGTCCCCCTATATCGGGCATAGATCGTATTCATCGGAGCAAGGCTCCGAATCTCGATCGGGAGCTCTGCCAGCTTGCAGGACAGTTCGGTGGACTTTTCCAAGGTGACTTTAGCCCTAAACCGTTCTGCGATCGTCCGCAGACGAAATCTGTCCCGGTATTCAGAAGCGCTCAGCCCGGTATGCTTGCGGAATACTCTGCAAAAGTGGGCCTGAGTTTGCAGACCACAATCCAAGGCGATATCAGTTATGCTTCTACCTGGATGAAACAATAACAGCTTAATTGCCTTCTCAATGCGGATCCGCTGGATAAATCCGTGCACGTTCTCATCCATCACCGTTTTAAACACCCGATGAAAGTGATAGGGTGAGTAGGCACTCACGTCCGATACTTCTTCAAGGGTTAATGGCTCCGTAAGATGCTCTTCCATGTAGTTGACGACATGGTTGATCCGGTACCGGTATTCCAATTCCAAGGCTTTTTCTGCCACTATCCGTTTCCGTCCTTTCCTTTTTCCTATTCATAGATTCAGTCTTATTTTTTATTATAGCAAGAATTGTTAATTCGTTAGCAAGAAATTGGAAGACGATACGCGCCCATTACACTACCATAAGGGAGTTCGACTTATAAATTTAAGGGGTGTGTTACTCTATGAACAAATTATTCAGCTTTGCTAAGCTGGCCTTGGTGGCTGGGGCAGTTTGTCTGATCCTTGCCACTTCCGCTTGCTCTTCCGAAAAGTCCTCAACCTCTGTGCCATCCCTCAACAGCTCCAAGGTGATTAGCTTGCCTAATGGGGAGTGGCCGATCGGCACTCCAGAGCAGGTTGAGATGGATTCCAAGGAAATCGAGGCAGTGATGCAACTTGCTAAGGAATCGGCGGTTCTTTCCATGCTTGTTGTTAGAGACGGCACAATCGTCTCCGAGTATTACAAGGATGGCATGCCGGATTCTATGCTGGCTGTAAACTCCATCACTAAGAGCGTGACTTCGCTCTTAATCGGAATAGCTATCGATAAAGGCTATCTGAAAGGAATTAATGAGCCGATCGAGGCATTTTTTCCCGAATATAATGATTCGTTCGATTCATCAGCTAAGAAATCCATTACCATGGAGCATCTGCTCAGTATGACAAGTGGCTTGCATTTCCCGGAATGGACTGAGTGGAACTATATGCTCAAACCTATGACGGAGACCAAGGACTGGAACCAATTTATACTTAGTCAATCAATGAATGATGCTCCAGGTATTATTTGGAATTATAATACGGGCGGTTCCCAATTGCTGGCGGCGATTATCAGAAAAACGACTGGAAAATCCGAACTCGATTTTGCGAAGGAGCATCTGTTGGGGCCTCTCGACATTAATAGCGTAGAGTGGCCTAGTTCACCGGACGATTCGAATTCAGGTGGTTTCGGACTGAGGATGAAGCCAAGGGATCTGGCGAAGATTGGCCAATTGGTGCTTAACCATGGCATATGGAATGGTAAACGCATTGTATCGGAGGCATGGATCCAGGAATCGACCTCTCCGCATTCGGAGGGAAATGCGAATTTTGGTAATTATGGCTACCATTGGTGGATGAATCAGTACAGCGGACACAAGGCCATTTTCGGTATGGGTTATGCCGGCCAATATTTGACCCTCGTACCCGACCTTGATCTAGTAATTGTCGTAAACTCGGCTTTCTCCAAGAATCCCCGGGATACCCTCCTCCCCATTCAGTTTATCGAGCGCTTGGTCAAAGCCGTGAGAACAGATTGAGGAAATACTAAGAATCGCTCTACAACTTTCATTCGTTTGAAAATCATTAAGTCCTGCAATTAATGGAAAATCCCCAAGAAGTTTCATAATGAATGTGTTTTGTTGAAACTCGTCTCAAGCGTATCCAACAACTGTTTGGGGAGTTATTCACTTTTAAACAAACCTCTTCGCCGTCATACACCAAAACTGCTGGATTCTTGTGATTATTAACTTATGGAGCACCGGGATGGAACAGCCAACCAAGAGGCAAATAATCAAGAATGTTATCCAAGGTCATTTTTTCAAGTGATAGTCAATACTGTCATGAGTTATTTGTACAGACTGCTCTTCGATACATAATTATTCTATAAAACATTCCATTATCCTGCCGATTCCCCTCAGCGCTCCAGAGGTAATAAGAAGACAAAGGGGGCTGAGCTATGCGTTGCCATAACATGAAACCGCGGACTTCTGTACAACCTGCCATCTGGTTATTGTCTCTCTTCTTCCTGCTCTTAAGCTGCGTCACCTGGTCTCCCCGGTCCTCTGCAGCCGGCTTCTCAGCATCCTGGCCTTACAAAGCGGAATTTATGCATAGCCGTCAGATAGTTGTCGTCGAAGCCAGGTCTATTCATTCCCAGACCGGCCAGCTGTCGCTTCAGCAGAACATTGGCGGGCAATGGCAACCGGTCCTCTCTGGAATTCCCGTCACCTTGGGCAGCAAGGGCATCGGCAAAACCAAGGAAGGCGACGGGCGGACCCCCTCCGGCATCTACCGCCTTGGCTCTGGCTTCGGCTCAGCAGCGGATCCCGGCGGTCTGCAAATCTCCTATACAAGAACGACTGCCGGGGATTACTGGGTCGATGATCCGTTCTCCAGCCAGTACAATCAATGGGTCAATTATGCCGGCAATCCGGATCAGCGCTGGCGGTCTTACGAGCGGCTCCAGCAGCCCCTATATAAATACGCTATCATTCTGAAATACAACGATGATCCGGTTGTGTCCGGCAAAGGCAGCGCTATCTTCCTGCATATCTGGAGAGCCGCTGGCAAGCCTACTGCCGGCTGCATTGCCATGTCGGAGTCTAATCTGCTTCAGCTGATGAGGCTGCTTGACCCTGACCTATCTCCGGCCATTGCTATTGGCATATCCGGCTGATACAAAACCAGTAACTTTTTTAGCAAATATTGGTTTGTATATCCTTCCGCGCTATTGTATATTTATACAGTTACATACCTGTGCCAAGGAGGGATACCACAATGCATTTTCTGGATATAAGCCAGCTCACCGCTGAGCAGATCCTTGAAATATTTGAATTAACCGATCAGCTTCGTTACAGAAGTCCGGAGCCTTTACTTGCAGGCAAAACGATGATTCTGTTCTTCCCCGATACCAGTCTGCGGACCCGGATCAGCTTCGAGAAAGGCATCAGGGACCTCGGCGGAGCCTATATCACCTTTCCTCCGGAGGCACTGGACAAGAAGGAATCCCCCGGCGATATGATCCGCTATCTGGAGAACTGGGGTGACGGAATTATCGCCAGATATCCCGAGTTGTCCAAGCTCGAAGAGCTGTCGGCGCACGCCTCGATTCCAGTAATTAATGCCATGACAGCGCACAATCACCCTGTGAGATTCTGGCTGACCTGTACGCCCTGCGCTCTATCAGAGATAACTACCGGGAACTGACCTACACCTTTGTAGGTCCGGCAGGAAATATATCCAGAAGCTGGATGGAAGCCGCCAAGGCCCTGAACCTCTCTTTCAATCATGTATGCACGGCTGGAAAAGAGATGGGAACAGATACCCCTAACTATAAGTATCACACCAGTCTGGACAGCATTCTGCCGGAGAGCGACGTTATTCTTACCGATTCTTTGCCAGTGACATGCCTGACCCAGGAGTATCTTGGCGCCTATCAAATTACCCTTGAGCGGATGAGATGTGCCAAACCGGAGGCTCTCTTAAATCCTTGCCCTCCCTTCTTCCGCAATGAGGAAGTAAGTGAAGATGCGATTGCTTCACCTTATTTTGCCGGATTCGGATTCAAGAAAAGCCTGATCTATCTGCAGCAGGCCATTCTTATCTATTGTTTATCCCACTAACTGCAGGATCGGATTGAACCTGTTCATTTAATAAATTCCTTCAGGGCAGTCTTCAGATAGCTTTCAATTTGAGGTGTGAAGCGGTCATCCGAGGCATCAAGCATAGGCAGCAGCTTCTGGATTATTTGTAGAACACGGCTATCCCCTGGCTCCTCCAGCAGCACCTTCTCATAGGCTTTTTTAAGTGCAGGGTCAATAGCTTCGTCCTCATAATCATAAGCCGGAGTGTTGTCCGTCCCATAGAACGTTCTCGACACTGCGTATCCCAGCTCAGTTTGGACAACGCTGACTCGGTTGGACTTCGGATAGCTCTGGACAAAATCCTCCATAATTACCGCTCTGGCTATAATCTCATCCCACGTAATGACGATTCCGGCATCGTAGGTTGCCGGGCGGTTGCTCTCTGTAGCCATGAGATCAATATAGGCTGCAATATCTTTTGCAATATACGGTTTAAACGCTTTGAAGCCCTCATAATGCATAATAGGATAATACATTCCCTCACTGCTCTCGATTTTATAACCTGTGTCTCTAGATTCTATTAATAGTTTCCGGATGCTGCTGTCTTGAACCGCACCTGACAATCCGCTGTAGGTTAGCCCGCCCTTGACCGCAGCTGTATCAATCGCCTGCTGAACACGCTCCGGGTAGAGCTTCTCCGCGAAAGTGTCAAGCCGGGCAATCTGGGCATTCTCCAGCTGGAGCGTCATTACAGTAGCATACCAGGAGCCTGCTTCATCCATGTGATTGAGCAGATAGTTACGCGCCTGTATCAGACCCGAGGGATTCTTAATGATCTGCTGAAACTGGTTGTACACAGCCTGCTTCTCCGAAACTGCCGCTGCAGTGGCCTGAGGCGTTGAATTTCCTGTGAAAATGCTGCCAAAGATCAGAACTAGGCCTAGTAAAGCTCCTTTTGTACATAACGGTAGTGTAAATAGGTTTCGTTTCATCAGTTAACCTCCCCGAAAGAATGGATGTCTCTGTAATAGATGAACATTAGTACATCCATATTCTATTACCCAATCAGCCCCCTGGATGACCGGATACGAAATATTTGCACAAAAAGTGAGAAAGATCAGACCATCCGCGCGTCTTATAAGTAAATACGTCCATTTGGAGGCAATAGATGAAGGAACATGACAATGCCGAAATCATAATTGCCGAGGTACTGGCCGGAAATCGTGAGGCCTTTGCTATACTGGTAGACCAGTATAAATCCGGTTTATACCGTCTGCTGCTGGGCCTCGGAGCGAGCCATCAGGATGCGCAGGATCTGGCGCAGGAGACTTTCATTCAGGCCTATCAGAAGCTGCGCAGCCATAATGAACAGTCCAGCTTCGCCGCCTGGCTCTACGCCATTGCCATCAACCGGTTCAGATCACAGAAGCGGCGCAAGGCATTCTCTTTCTCGGGAGGCTCCATTCTGGAGGAGAGGGATCAGGCCCCGACACCTGAAGAGCGGTATATGATCAAGGAAAACAAGCTGGAGCTGCAAAAAAAGCTGGCCCGGCTTCCGGAACGCTACCGGATCGTGCTGCTGCTGCGTTATACCAATGAATTGACTTATGAGGAGATTTCCGCCATCACGGGAATGACCTTGCATCAGGTGAAGAACCGTCTGCACCGCGCCCGCTTGAAGCTCAAAAAACAATGGCAGAAACCGAAGGAGGATTCCAATGAAAAAATCGGATTACCGCACACACGATAATGTGGCAGATGAAGAAATGCTGATGTCTCTGTCCGGTTATGATGATCATCAGATGGATGAGGATTTCACGGGGCGTGTTATGGAGCAAATCCGCCAGACGGAGATTTTGCCTGCATCAAGCGGGTCCATGGCTGGCTTTACCGGAAATCCCAGCCGCAGAAGGTTCCGGCATACTGTACTATGGGCAGGCTTGGGTACAGCTGCCATTGCGCTGGCGGTCCTGCTGTTCCTGCTCCCGGACTTATCTGCTCTACAGCAGATACAATCCGCCAAATCCCAGCGGCTGCTCATACTGCCTTCCGAGTGGAGTGACCATCACCTGCTGGAAGCCAAGAAAGCCGGGGTAGTGAAGCTGCCTGATATTGAGGTCACGGATCAGGGCTATACGCTGACGCTTCAAGAGGTTGTTGCCGACCCGAACCGGATGATTCTAAATCTGAGAATCACCGATGCCAAAGGGCAGCCTGATGAAGAAATGATGAATATGTTTGATATCACCCAGCTGCAGATCCGTAACGAGGAAGGGCTAGAAATTGGAGACCTGCAGGGCATCAATCATATGAGTACTAAGCTCGGCCCCGATAAGTTCAGGATTGAATATCTGTTATTAACCTATTATTTCAAAGGAGAACAGCCCGGGGATACCGTATTCATTGAAGGGAAGATTCATGAGCTGATGCTGGACTACAAGACCAATGATAGGATTTCGGGGAATTGGAGCTTCAGTTATGTTGCAGACATGACAACCGCCAATGCTCTGACCGTGAACACTGATTTGAGTAAATACAGCTACACCACACCTGAAGGGCTGGAAATTCTGATGAAAGGCATCACGCATTCTCCTGCCGGTGCCAAAATTGAATTCAGTACCCTGCTGAAGGATGAGCTGGCCTCCCAAGTTCCGGAGAACCGCAGGGTTAATCTGGGTGTCAGGTATCATTTCGAGAATGCCAAAGGTCAAATTGTAGGATCGCTCATTAATACTAAATATGGCGGAATGTCTGAGATGTACAGCGTCGGTCATGATCTCCAATTGAACTGGAGTTATTACTTAACGGAACTTCCATATCTCAGCGAGCCTATTTATTTCGTACTCGACGGCTTCTCCATCCCTGTTGAATCGGATGATTCATTAACGTTCAATCCGGCGCTGTTGAAGACAAAGCCTGCTGTCTTTGCAGCAGAGGGCGATATCTTGAATGTGAATAATATAAAGATCACTGAGACTCAGACCTTGCCGGGTCTGTCGGCCTGGATGGCTGTCAGCGGCAAATTCAGCAATGAATTCGATATGGACAAATGGATGGCCCGGGACGGCACTGGCACCGAGTATGATGTAATCCGCTGGGGTTCCTACCGGGAGGGGGATCTCGTTACCTTTGGCCAGAGTAGTGGAAACTCCGATCTTGTGTATCTGATTGTTGACGGTATGAAATCCATTCCGAAGGAGCTGACGCTAATCCGTACAGTCACAGACAAACTCTTCAATGACGTCGACTGGAGCTTCGAGTTGCCTCGCTCGGCTGCAACTTCACAATGATTTCCGCGTCTATTCCTAATAATAGGGATTCATTATCCCAATAATAGGAAATGGATGTGAATCTATGAACCGCAGTATTAGGCTATTCTTGCTATTGCTTGTATCCATTGCCGCACTCGGCGGCTGCAGTTCAGAGCAGGCTGGTTCACCTAAGCCTTCTTCCTCATCCGCTGCTCCCGGATTCACGGGAACGGTGCCCACAAGCACACCTGAACCTGCCGTTTCCCCGTCTGCTCATGGAGTTACCGTAGCCCCTGCTGCGTCGGCTGTGCCGGATCCGGCAGATTCCTTCCGGGGTGTCCGGCTTGTCAGCAAACAGGGAGAGGTTATAAGAGAATGGGCTTCAGCAGCCATTAACTTGTTTCAACCGGTAAAGACCGGCCTGAACGAACAGCAGCAGCTGCTTATCTACCACATCGGCAGTGAGCAGCCTGAGCTTCTGGCGGAGGACGGAAGCATAACATCCTGGCCGGCGCCGCAATGGTCCGGCGAGGAACCCCCCTACGGCAATGACTACGGCAATGATGTGCTCTATGCTGACCGGCTGCTGAATGATGAGATTTTCGCCGTCAAAGGAAACCGCACTTTATACCTGGTGAATATTACAACCGGAGAAACCAAAAAGCTGTACTCTGCCAAGCGGCCGGTCTATGGACTCACCGCATCCCCTGATAACAGCCAAGCTGCCCTGCTTGTTGCCTCTGAGCCATATATAGGTCCTGACGCCGATTTGATTGTGCTGAACCGTAAGGGCGAAGAAGTATTCAGCAAACCGAAGGCCAGCGTCCAAAGCCACAGTGACGGATTTCTGTTTATTTATCCGATGGCCTGGAAAGATCCCGGTGTCCTCACAGTTCCGGTCAGCGGATATGAGCAATATGGCAACGGTGGAGTGAATCTGGTTCATACGGATACTGGGGTAACCGAGTTCTTGGAGAAGCCTTCCCTTCCCGCTGACCTGCTGCTGCTATTTGAGGAATCCGCCGGAAAGGTGAAATTCCCGGAGGAGCTGCACTTCCTCCCCGAGCCTGGAGACCAGCCCGTGTATTATGCGGTTCAAGGCATGAATTCGGATATCTGGCTGCTTAATCAGAAGACCCGGCAAGCCGTGAAGCTGGAGAGGGGACGTCTGCTGAAATGGACCAGTGACGGCAACCTGCTGATAGGCAAAACCTCAAGGGAACTGCTGGAGGCATATATAGGAACAGATCCTTTATAACATACAGTCTCTAGTATAATCTTCGATACCGTACCTACCACACGCAATAAAAGCGGGGATCAGCCTATGCGCCGGTCCCCGCTTTTCTGTATTAATTACCCATATATATGGCAGTCTTATATCTTTTCATCCCAGATTTTCTAAATCAAGCCTGAACCAAGGCCGTCAGGATATAGAGTAGTCTGAGAGATGTGTGCTGAATTAGCCCGGTTTAGGAGCGTTTCCCGTAAGCCTTGCCCTCTTTTACCGTCTGCACATGATACATATTTACTGTAGTGCTAATGATATAAGCAGGCTTCTCCTGCCCTCTGCTGTTCTTGTGGCCTTGAAGATGTGCATCACTCTTCTCCCAGTTCTTCCAGGCTTCCTCCGATTCCCAGCGGATCAGCAGGAGAACCTCTTCATGCTCCTTACTCTTCTTATTGACCATCACGCTGACATCGATCAGCCCGTCCATTTCCTCCAGTGCCCCCGGTTTGCTGAAGCGTTCTACTACGGCGCTACTGTTGCCTTTTTCTACAACGATGGATCTGGTTTGCACGTACATATTGATCTATTCCTCCTGAGAAAGCTGCTGCCCCGGGCTTAAATATTGATGCAGTCAGCTCAAAAATTTAATAATCTTATTCTAATTGATAATCGTTATCATTTCCAGCCAAGCTCCGCCACAATAGATAAAGTTTATTTTATAACAGAGATCTCACTAGAAAGAATAGAACTTCCGGTATAAAGTTTTAATAGTTGTTGTTACCCAATACGCTTAGAAAGCAGGCAGGATATGAACATTGAAGTAAAGCTTACCGGAGCGAATGAAGCCTATATCATCAAAAATATGTACCCGCTCTATCTGCATGATTTGTCGGGACATTACGGACTTGTGGAAGGACATACCCCTAACCGCCACGGTATATTTGAGGATGATGACGAATGCCGCACACTGGCAGACCAGTATGAAGTGCAGAATATCTGGTGGGAGAAACCCGGGATTCTCTACCCTTTTCTGATACGAGTGGATTCACTGCCGGCCGGGTTCGCACTGATTGCCACTCCGCCACACTGCGCGCAGGGGGTTAATTATTTCGTGAATGACTTTTTTCTGCTGCAGCCCTTCAGGGGGAATGGTATCGCGGAGCAAGCGGCTGTGGAGGTGTTTGAGCGGTTCCGGGGCGAATGGGAGCTGTTCACCAATCCGGCGGCGAGGAATATAACCGGACAGAAATTCTGGCGGAAGACGGTCTCCCGCTATACGCAGGGTCAATATACAGAGAGCACCGGAGAGACCTTCGACGGAAATATGCTTGCCTTCCGGTTTAATAACCGGATTGAATGAGTGTTAACTTAGACACTTCACAGTTCACACAGCACAAAGGCTGACGCGCTGAAAATACCGGCGGTCAGCCTTTTCTCATCATATTTTACGGCAGAATGGGCAGGTTTATTTCCTTGGCATTCTTACCTAAAAATCCCGGCGGTCAGCCTTTTCTCATCATATTTTACGGCAGAATGGGCAGGTTTATTTCCTTGGCATTCTTACCTGTGCCCGTCTTCAGAATCAAATTCAGGGACTCGGGCTGATCCAGCAGATTGCTGCCGTATCTCCGTTCAAACCCCTCATAAGTTCCGGACCCCACAGTCATTCCCAGATGGACAGTTCCATATTTAGTAACAGACTGAATTTCATTCCCGTATACAACTTCAAATATATTTTGCCTGTTCTGCCAGGTAATATCTGACTCATTCTTAATTCTAATCATCGTCCGGATCAGAAGTGGTGAGATTTCAACCTTCTCCAGTGTCACTTCGATCCCGTCCAGGAAGAAGTCTTCGTCCGGCTGAACAATGACAGTTTGCTGCTCTTTAAATTTCGGGTCCAGTTTGAAGTTGACCTTGAGTCTGGGAGAATAATGCATGTCGGCTACAATTGTCCCTGTCTTCGGCTGACCAAGCTTGCCGGTGTCCACAGAGGCGATCTGGAAATCCGCTTCCAGCTGTTCCGGGAACGGCTTGTTCCGGTCCAGATTAATAATGCTTCGGCCGTAGTAAATACGGTTATTGAGCAGGCCAGAAGCCGTCGCATTGCCCCCGATTCCGCCACCGTTCTCCAAATATTGTCCTGTTGATATATCCTTCATTCGTGCACTGCTGGTACCATAGACCTCCTGCCCTTCAGCCACTTCTGCGGTATACAAAAAGATAATCCGGTTCTCATCCGCTGTAACGGCATTCAATGTAATCTTATAATCTCCGCTAGCGGCACTTTGATTAATCATCTGGATATAATCATGCCGGATAGCTGAATCCAGAGTCGCCGCCTCCATATCAAAAGAATTGAGCCGTTTAAACTTTTCCAGCTCTCCCCAATTCACTACTCCAGGAGGTGCGGCAGTATGCGATGTAGAATCGTGGATTACTGGAATGAAAAATAGGATCATTGCGGCAACCGCAGCGGCAGCCAGGCCGAAAAAGGAACCTTTGGTGAATCTGCCCTGCCAGCTTCTCCTGCGTCCGCTCTCCATTCCCGCCTGAACTGCCATTCTGATCGCATTGCCTCCGGCGTCCGCTTCAGCTGCCTCGTGTATACGGACCGCATCAGACAACATCGCCTGTTCTTCCCTGCTACTGTTCATTCCATTCACCCCGGTTCTTCATAATCATCCTAAGCTGCTTCAGACCTTTGTGCTGCCAGGTTTTGACTGTTCCTTCCGGCTTCTTAAGCAGGACGGCGATTTCAGCCAAGGTCATATCATTGTAATATTTGAGCAGCAGCACATGACGGTATTTCAGCTTCACCTGCAAGAGCGCCCACTGCATCTCCATAGTATGAGTGCTGTTATGAATGACCGGCTCCATCATATTCTCCGCTGCGGTTGGGACTGCCCTCTTCCTTCTCCGCTGTTCGTCAATGCAGACATAGATTAATATCCGTATCAGCCAGGATTTGAAGGCCTGGGGATCTTTTAGGGTTCTTCGTTTCATCCAGGCCCGGCAGGTTGTTTCCTGCAAGGCTTCCAGTGCATCGTTGCGGTTGCCCAGATAACTGTATGCAATATGATACAGCTGATCGCTGTGCTCCATAACCGCCTTAACAAAATCCGTCTCTTCATGCGGCACAGCGGCAGCAACCCGTTTCATCTCTGCCCCGGACATCGTCATCTCTCCCTCTCCTCTCCATCACTTTTACATGAATTAGACGGAGAGGTATCACAAACAGTTTTATCCTGCGGCAATTATTATCACAAAAAAAGCCGCATTCCCCGCTGAGCGGGAAAAGTTGCGGCCTTTCTTGTGATGTGCAGCAGACGTGCTGCCGGTTATTCTACAGCTACAGTACCCAATTGCCTTGGCGGAACACAGGCTCGATGGTCCCATCGGCCAGTTCCCCGTCAATATCAAGCTCCGCCGAGCCAATCATGAAATCGACATGTGTAAGGCTGACATTGGCTCCCCTGGCAATCAGTTCTTCGCTTGTCATGGAAGTCCCGCCTTCAATGTTAACCGGATACGCACTGCCTAGGGCGAAATGACAAGATGCATTCTCATCGATCCCGGTATTATAGAACACTCTGTTCAGCCGGGAGATCGGAGAATCATGCGGCACCAGTGCCACCTCCCCAAGATAAGAGGCCCCTTCATCCGTGTCCAGCAGCGAGGTCAGATGCTCACGCCCAGATTCAGCATCATAGGCCGTAACCTTGCCGTCCGTAAAGGTAACCGTAATTCCATCCACCAGCCGTCCGTTCAGATTAAGCGGAAGGGTGCTTTTAACAGTACCATTTACTCCGGTGCGATGCGGCATCGTGTAGATCTCTTCCGTAGGCATATTCGCTACAAAATATACACCGCCGGCATTCTCGCCTCCGCCGCCGCGCCACAGATGGCCTTCAGGCAGTTCAACGCGCAGATCCGTGCCCGGTGCACGGTAATGCAGGCTTTTATACCGTTTGGCATTCATCCGCTCCTGGCTCTGCTTCAGGTCACCGATATGACTGCGCCAAGCAGCAACCGGGTCCTCGCTGCCCACACGGTTCATCTGGAACACCGCTTCCCACATTGCCTCAATCCGGCCCTCTTCCGGCAGATCAGCGAATACCTTGTCCGCCCAGGCACGTGTAGGTGCCTTGACCAGCGACCAGCTGATTCTGTTGTTGCGGGTATAGTTCTGATATTTCTTGCGGGCTACTGCAGCAGCCTTAACCGCTGTGGAGACTTTGGCGGAATCAATTCCGCGGAACAGCTCAGGGTCCGGTACCTTTATATGTAATATAGCCCCGCCTTCTTCAGCGAATCCCTCCAGCATGTCCGCATGCCACTGCGGGTAATATCCGAAGGAATCCTCAGACGCCTTCTCATAACGGATGCGCGTTACCGCTTCATCATCCCAGTCCACAAGCACATATTTAGCCCCTGCCTCATAAGCTTTGCCCACGATCAGCCGGGTAAGCTCCACGGTCTCCAGCGGTGCATGCACCATCAGCACTTGCCCTGGCTGCACGTTCACGCCAACCTTTACCACAAGCTCTGCATATTTCTCCAGCATCAGATCAAAATCCTTCATGTCTTCTCTTCCTCCGTATCTATTCCGTCTATGAATGATTCTTGCCTTACTTTGAACAAACCCACTTGTTATTTTAACGCAAAAAAGGGCATGTGGCGATCAGTTAATCCCCCACTGCCCATTTTCCTGTATAGACGCCGCTCTCATCACTCCGGATAATAAACCGGGCTTCGCTGAACACCGAGTTATGCCGGTAAGCAGACATTGTCAGCTCACTCTCTATAATCCTCTCCGGTGATTCTCCTGTTAGCGGAGTCCAATAGATCGTCTCACCCGGCGCTATAGTAATCTCCTTACCAACCTGATTCACCTTATAGTCTGGCGCATTCCAGCGTATGAAGCTGCCCGTACTTGCACTCAGCCTGATCTCATCCGCATCTTCAGCATTAACAATCAGCGTATATCCGGGTGCCTTGCTGTCGGTGACACGGTAGCTTCCATAAGAAGCCTCACGATCCGGCTGCGCCAGCTCCGGAGTTCCGTCTGCAGCATGAACCGTTAGACTAAATACCTTTTGCCATGCCTGAAGCTTCTCCCGTCCGGAAGAAATCTCCCTGTAAAAAAGGCAAGCAATCCTAGAGCGATAATGAGCAGCACTCCCGCAACGAGGCGAAACCGGGCCTTCTTCACTCCGGGCCTTGTCCTGTTCATTTCCATCCCCCTCCAATCATATTAATCTCCCGGCTGCAGCAGCTCAATATTATGTACTTTTAACTCCTGATCTCCCGGACCTGCTGCACCGGAAACGGAAAGTGCATTCCCCCTCCGTCTCCGGTAATGCAGAATCTACTGTTTATCCACCTGCAGCAGCGTAATTGTCTTCACATCATACGTATGTGAAATCTTCTCTTCGTCAATCACTTTCAATTTCGTGAGACTCGCTACTTTGGCCGGGTCTGCCTTAGAGAGCAGCCTCCACAGTTCCGGATCTGACAATGTCTGGTAAAGCTTATCATCATCATATTCCTTCCGGTTCTGCGTGACAAGCTTCACTTTGTAGCTGCCGATAACCGACTCCGCCTTGCCTTGTTCAGCAAAATAGGCCAGAATATCCTGCCTCAGCCCGGCCAGCTCCTTTTCCAGCTCCTTCTGCCTGGTCTTCAATTTATAATACTGCTGTACCTTCTTCTCCATCTTGTCTCACGCTCCTCTCCTCATATGTATGCAGGAAAGAACGGATAGAATGATTAATTCCATGGATTAAGCCCAGGTTTAATTCTATACTGAAGTCGGTTCAAGCAAGTTATAATAGGGGAAATAGTCTGCAACGTTAAGAACCGGGGTCTCATACATAATGTTTAGCATCCTATCGAGAAATCGTTCAGACAAAAACTAGGGCAGCAGGTGAACCATGTTTCAATCCTATCTTTTTCCGATCTCTTATGCATTTATGGCTTTTCCGTTAGCGGCGCTGCTCTTCACTTTGCCGTTCCTGATCGTTCAATACCGCCGGCACGGTTATATCAACAAGATTCGGGCGCTAATCCTCTATTTGCTGCTCCTATACTTGCTGAACGCCTTTTTCCTGGTGCTGCTGCCCATGCCGGACTCACGCCATAACGCTGCGCCTACCGGGCATATGCTCCAGCCTGTGCCGCTGCAGTTCATTCAGGACATCTTGCGCAATACACATCTCTCGCGTAATGACCCGTCAAGCTATCTAAACGTACTGCGTGAAACGGATTTCCTGCTGGCTGCCTTCAATGTTGTGCTGACCCTACCTTTCGGGCTGTTTCTGGGCTACTATTTCCGGACCCGCTGGGTCGTGTGCATCATGCTTTCCTTCGGGCTATCGCTATTGTTTGAGATTACACAGATTACCGGGATTTACGGTTTCTTCGACCATCCTTACCGGATCTTTGATGTCGATGACCTGATCACCAATACGTTCGGCGGAATTGCCGGATTCCGGATTGCCTTATGGATCTCCGGACTGCTGCCGCGGATTGAACAGCTGGACAGCCAGGAGGATTTATCCGCCAAAAAGGTTACCTACACACGCCGAGGCCTCGCTTGCCTGCTGGATGCTGGACTATGGATCTCGGCGGCACTTCTGCTCAATCAGCTATCTCTGAATATTTCATTCTGGGCAGTCAGTGTTGTGTATTTCCTGATCGTTCCTCCCTTAACCGGAGGGCGGACGCTCGGCAAATGGGTGGTGCGTATCCGGCTGGGCAGTGCGGATGGCGGTCCGCTCAAATTATGGATGGTGTGGGTGAGGTATGGACTACTCTATGGATTGCTTGGGGGGATAAACTTCCTGATCCTTGATTCTGCATTAATGCTTGATCTCGGCACAGCAGGGTCTACCGTTATACAAATTACAGCCGCGCTTGCCGATCTGATCTTCTTCATTCATCTGCTGCTGCGGATGTTTAAGCGTGACCGCCCGCTATTCTATGAAGAGTGGAGCCGGACACGCAATGTGATTACCTGGCCGGGCCCGCAGCCGGCAGCTGCCGCTGAGACGCTGGCCAACTAAAATTCTATGTATAGAGGGAAGAAAACAGCCATGAAAAATAATGATGCAGAGCTTAGCAGCAGCCCCCTCAGCAACATTCACCCCCCCGCCCGGGAGTGGCAGGAATGGATGATTGAAGCGGATATAACAGCCATGCAGCAGGAAATGGAGCAGGGCAATTTAACCTCCGAGCAGCTAACCCGGCTATACTTAGAGCGGATCAACCGGTATGATGGTCTGCTTCATGCTGTTCTGGAGATTAATCCGGATGCACAGGAGATTGCCCGGAGGCTCGATCAGGAACGCCGGGATAAGGGAATACGCAGTCCGCTGCACGGAATCCCCGTACTTGTTAAGGATAATATCGCTACTTCGGACAAGCTGCACACCAGTGCGGGAGCGCTGGCATTAGCAGATTACAGGGCTGCTGAAGATGCCGTAGTCATTAATAAGCTGCGGGCTGCAGGCGCAGTGATTCTGGGAAAAGCAAATATGACGGAGTGGGCCAACTTCATGTCGCCCACCATGTGGGCGGGATACAGCTCACGCGGCGGACTGGTGCTGAATCCTTATGGGCCAGGTGAGCTGTTCGTTGGCGGTTCCAGCTCGGGAAGTGCTGCGGCCGTTGCCGCTAACCTGGCAGCTGTCGCTCTCGGCACGGAAACTTCGGGGTCCATCATTTGTCCGGCTGCCCAGAACTCGCTTGCCGGCATCAAACCTACGTGGGGGCTGGTAAGCAATGCAGGGATTATACCGGGGATCGGCAGTCAGGATACCGCCGGTCCGATGGCCAGAACCGTATCGGATGCCGCACTCCTCCTCAGTATCATTGCCGGTACCGGAGAGCATCCCCACAGGGCTTCATCGGATGGGACAGCAGGCAGACAGGATTATACTGCCTCTCTGGATATTGAATACGTGAAATCCAAACGGATTGGTATCCCGAGATTCTATTATAAGGATTTGGATGAGGAGGCTCTGCTCCTGATGGAATCTGCCATAGCTGTTCTTAAAGAACTTGGAGCTGAAGTCATTGATCCCATTGAGCTTCCTTGCCAGAATGCCGAGTGGAATGCAGTTATTCTGCAATATGAATTCAAAAAAGGCTTAAACCGTTATTTAAGCGGCCTGCCTGCTTCTATCCCGGTGCATTCCCTGCAGGAGTTAATCGAATTCAACAACCTGCACAGCGCACAGGCGCTGAAATATGGTCAGGGAACGCTTGAATGGCTGGATACTTCCGGAGACGAGATTACGGAGCAGGAATATCTGGAGCAGCTGCAGTTCTCCCGGTCCATGGCTGGCAGACAAGGCATCGATTATGCACTGGAGCATTACGGTCTGGATGCCATCATGTTTGCCGGATTTCACGGCACTGACCTGGCAGCCAGAGCCGGCTATCCGCTCATTACAGTCCCGGCCGGATATACCACTACCGGGATAACTGCACCGGGAGGCTATATCACCAACGGTCCGCAGGGGGTCACCTTCTCCGCCTCAGCCTTCAGCGAAGCCGTGCTGATCGGCATTGCTTACAGCTTCGAGCAGGCCACGAAACACCGGCGTCCGCCGCTTCTTGACACGGCCGGAGAAGCTGATTGATGTTACAAATAGAGGCGGTACCCCGCAACCGGGGATACCGCCTCTGTTCTTTTATGTTCTTTTGTACAACGAATAAATCTACACTTCCGCCGCATCGGCAAGATGAAGGACTACGGGACAATGATCACTGCCGAGAATATTGCACTCTATCCCTGCATCCAGAAGGCGCGGGGCCAGCCGCGAGGAAGCGAGGAAATAGTCGATCCGCCAGCCTACATTCTTCTCTCTTACCTTCGGCATATAGGACCACCAGCTGTAGGCACCTTCAAGCTCAGGATAGAAATACCGGAAAGTATCAACGAACCCGGCCTCCAGCAGCTCTGTCATCTTTCCGCGTTCTTCATCGGTGAAGCCTGAATTCCCGCGGTTGGATTTGGCATTCTTGAGATCAATATCCTGATGGGCCACATTCAAATCCCCGCAGACGAGAACCGGCTTATGCGCATCCAGCTTCAGCAGATAATTGCGGAACTCATCCTCCCATTCCATCCGGTAATCCAGTCTCGACAGATCCCGTTTGGCATTCGGAGTGTATACATTCACCAGATAGAAGTCTGCAAATTCCAGGGTAATAATTCTCCCCTCGTCTTCGGTCTCCTTGTCCAGACCGTATCTGACAGACAGCGGTTTAATCCGGGTGAAGACGGCTGTACCTGAATATCCTTTTTTGAGGGCATAATTCCAGTACTGCGAATACTCCTCACCGTGGTCCAGAACAATCTGACCCTCCTGAAGCTTCGTTTCCTGCACACAGAAGATGTCTGCGGCGCTTTCCCGGAAATATTCGTTAAACCCTTTATTCACACAAGCTCTCAGACCATTTACATTCCAGGACACCAGCTTCATCGTTGTCATTCTCCTTACCATTCACTAGAATTACTTCCAGTGTACCATATTATCCGTCCCCGGAAAGACTTGACCATGATACAATAATTAGGCTTGCCTAAACATAATCTATGAAAAACGAGGTTTCACTAATGCTATGAACACCCCTAATTTACTGCGCAGCTTCAACTTTCTGTACTTCGCCCTGCTGGCGATGTTCATCCCCTTCCTTCCAGTCTATCTGGACAGCCAGGGCTTAAGTCCGGCGCAGATTGGCTTCGTCATCGGGACCGGCGGGTTCATCACCATCATTGCCCAGCCTCTGTGGGGCATGATCAGCGACAAAACACGGACGATCCGCAGAGTGCTGCTGCTCCTGCTGCTATGCTCAGCGGTCACAGGTTATCTGCTATATCATTCGGGCAGCTATATTCAGCTGATTCTGATCGCCATGCTGCTCTATTTCTTCCTGATGCCGATTGACCCGCTGACCGAGAGCCTGAATTTCCGGATTGCTGAATCCGCGGGAATCAGCTACGGTTCCATCCGCACCTATGGTGCGCTTGGCTATGGCGTGATGTCCCTGCTGACAGGCTATTGTCTGCTGTATTTCGGCGCTGGCGGTCTCGGGATCTTGTTCGCAGGAACAAGCCTGCTTGGCCTCATTCTCTGCTGGAGGATGCCGGATGCACCTGTAACAGGCAAACCGGTTACCCTAGGCAGCCTCAAACAGTTCCTGAATAACAAAGAAACCCTGTTGTTCCTGGTTCTCATCTTTATAAGCTCCGTTCCGGCACGGATGAACGACACCTTTATCGGGGTCTACATTCTGGAGCTGGGCGGCAAATCTGCACTGGTAGGCCAGTCCTTTTTCATAGCTGCTATCAGCGAGATTGTAGTCTTCGCGTTAAGCTTCTGGTGGCTGCGCAAGGGCAAGGAGCTGATTATCATCTCCTTCTCAAGCGCATTCTATTTCATTCGCTTCTTCCTCTCAGCCTGGATCAGTGACCCGCAGCTGCTGGCTTACCTGCAGGTTCTGCAATTGCTGACGTTCCCCGTCTTCTATTCGGCAGCCATCCAGTACCTGTACAGCATTGTGCCGGAGGAGTGGCGGGCTACTGGCCAGACTGTGCTGGCCTTGCTGTTCTTCGGAGTGTCCGGTATTCTGGCCTCCTATGCCGGAGGTGCAATCTATCAGGCTTACGGCGGCAGAGTGCTCTACTTGAGCATAGCAGCCATGTCTTTTGCCGGAATGCTCTTCGGGCTTATCCTATACCGCTTCTACGGCAAACGGTCCAAAGATAAGGCGTATATTACACCAGCTTCATAGGTCATAGACCTAATCCATAGAGTAATCGAACCGCAAAGAGCCTCCGCCCGCCATGGGTAGAGGCTCTTCTTCTATTAAATTCTAACTCCTACCCTATTAAAATGCGCTAATCTCCCAAGACATTCGTTACAGCAATCATAGTTTCGGCGAATATGATATCCTATCAAACGAAAAAGGAGGTCATTACCTTGGCAATCTTGTTACCGCAACAATTCTTCAACCTGGCTGCAGGCGTTGGTAAATCTTATTATGAGAATCTGGCTGGAGGCATCAACGCGGCTGTAACTGTAAATAACAACTCCGGTTTCCCTGTGGACCTTGTTCTTTACAGAGTCAATGCTCCAGTCGTCACTTATACTATTCCTGCGCTGAACAGTCTCACAGTTTCTGTAAACCTGCTGCTTGTTGCTGCTCTTCTCAGTACTGCTGCAGGCGCAGTCTTCGGCACCATCGAAGTTGCAACCTCTGATTTCTAATCTAATGTCAGAGTATCCCCCCTCATACTCTCTCATTAACATTCCCTTGCTCAACATCTCCGGCTGTTTGACGGCCGGGGATGTTTTTGTGCTGTTATGATACAACCTCCGATTCAGGCATCGGTCCGATATACGTAGATTGCGGACGGAAAATCCGGTTATTGGCCGCTTGCTCCAGAATATGGGCCGTCCAGCCGACAATTCTACCAGCCGTAAACGTTGGAGTAAATATCTCCGGTGAGAGCTGCAGCGCCTTCAGAATCGCTGCGGCATAAAACTCGACGTTAGTGAACAGTCTCCGGCCCGGTTTGTATTCCTCCAACAGTGCAATCGCCGTAGCTTCCACATGCAGCGCAAGGTCAAACGATGCATCCTTGCCGATCATCTCCAGCGTGGCAATCTGCAGCGCTTCTGCACGGGGGTCCTTAGTCTTATAGATGCGGTGTCCAAAGCCCATCAGCTTCGTCCCGTTATCCAGCGCATTGCGCAGCCAAGGCTCTGCCCGCTCTACCGTTCCGATATCCTCCAGCATTGAGATTACTTCATAAGGTGCACCGCCATGCAGCGGTCCTTTCATCGCCCCGATGGCTCCGCATACCGCCGCGCAGATATCTGATTCAGTCGAGAGCACCACCCGGCCGGCAAAAGTCGAAGCATTCATGCCATGCTCCATGCAGAGGATCAGATAGGCACTGAGCGCCTTGACATGGGCTTCCTCCGGCAGCTTTCCTGTCAGCAGATACAGATAATTCGCAGCATGGCCAAGCTCAGGAAGCGAATCCAGCGGTGCCAGGCCCTGCAGGCTGCGGGCTCTGTACGCGATGATCGCCGGTAGAACAGCCGTCAGCCGTACCGCTTGCTTCAGCGTTGGCGGCCAGGTTGTATTCTCTTTATCGCCTAGTGCGGCAACTGCACTCTGCAGCACCAGCATAAGCGGTACCGACGCAGGAAACAGATCCAGCATCTTGCAAAGATATTCTGGAATGACTCTCTCCTCTGCCATCTGTGCCTTCAGCAGCGCCAGCTCCTCTGCATCCGGCAGATGCCCGTTCCAGAGCAAATAAGCCACTTCCTCATAACTTTTGCTTACCGCAAGCTCTTTGGCCCAATAACCGCGGTATACCAAATGTCCTTTCTCCCCATCGACCAATCCGATTTCAGTTTCTCCGGCAACTACGCCTTCCAATCCGGTTACTTTAGCCATTGACCTTTGCCCCTTTTACGATCCCGCAGGAAATGATTCATCATATAAGGAGTATAAACGTCAAATTCGATATTGCATATTTATAGTTTTTTATGAATCCATAAAGAATATCTATCACCCTAAGATTCAGGCTCCATCAGCTGCTTCAGCTTGGATTCTGTATTGGAATCTCCTGCGGGGGTGTAGATGCTGCAGCGCAGATCCGTGCTGCCCTGCACCTGAAGCGAGGTTAAATGGAACAGCATTTTGCCGGCTTTGGCATGCCGGAACTCCAGTACTACGTCCGGAGCGGAGCTTACCCGGCTCTCCTCCCATAGCTGATTGAACTCCGGATGCTGATCCTTCATCTCAGCAATGAAATCATCATACCACCGGTCCTCCAGATATTGTCCGTAATAGGCGCGGAAAATCGACAGGTACCCCCGGACAAACTGCTCCCAGTTCACGGCCAGCCGTCTGAATTCCTTGCGTACAAATAACAGGGAGATCATATTGCGCTGCTCCAGCGGCAGCTTGGCGAAATCAAGAAACACATGTGCGGCCGCCTCATTCCAGCCGACAATGCCGCAGTGCCGGTCCGAGATGATTGTCGGACAGCTCTTCAGCTCCTGCAGGATCTTCTGCAGGGACGGATGAATCACTGAGCTCTCCTCTTGAGGATAAATCATACTTCCCGGCCCGTTGTCCAGGGCCAGGGCAAATAAGTAGCTCCGCTCATCCTTGGTCAGCCGCAGAGCTGCGGCAATACAATCCAGAACGGATGGAGATACTTTAATATCACGCCCCTGCTCAAGCCACGTATACCAGGTATTGCTGACTCCGGCCAGCTGTGCCACCTCTTCGCGTCTTAGTCCCGGCGTCCTTCTGCGCGATCCTTCCGGCAATCCTGCCGCTGCCGGCGAGATGGCCGCACGTCTGGATTTCAGGAAATCGGATAATGCTTGCAGCCTGTTCTGATTGGACATTGAATCTCCCTGCCTTCCGGTTGGTCTGCCTATTAGTGTAGTAGTAATTATACTAGTATAAACTACAACTTGTAATAGGATAAGTTAAGTGGAACAATAGGTCTAGAAAGCATCCGGTTATACTTACAAAACTTAAGTTTATGCTCACATAACTTTTAGGAGGATTATCGTATGGAACGCGTAGTGATCACAGGGATGGGCGTAATTTCGCCGCTTGGCAATACCGTAGAACAATTCTGGAACCGCTTGGCTGCTGGTGAATCGGGGATCACTCCGATTACCACTTTTGATACAGCACATTTTAAGACCAAAATTGCCGGCTCTGTACAGGAGTTCGATCCTGATGCCAGATTCGGCCGCAAGGAAGCGCGGCGCATGGACCGGTTCAGCCAGTTCGCGCTTGCCGCTGCCGAGGAGGCCTGGGCGCATTCGGGCCTGCAGCTTGACAGGATCGACCGCGAACGTCTGGGAGTCTACGTAGGCTCCGGAGTAGGCGGCATCCAGACCCTGATGGAGCAGGGTGATCTGCTGCGCTCGCGTGGCCCGGAGCGGGTAAGTCCAACCCTGATCCCGATGCTGATCTCTAATATGGCAGCAGCAATGATCAGCATTAAGCTTGGAGCCTTAGGGCCGACCCTCTCGCCGGTCACTGCCTGCTCGATTGGTAACACGGCCATCGGCGAAGCCTTCCGCCTGATCCGTTACGGCGGAGCCGATGCGATTCTCGCCGGGGGTGCCGAAGCGTCGGTGACCGAAATTGCCCTGGCCAGCTTCGGCAATGCAACCGCCCTATCCACCCGCAATGAGGAGCCGCAGAAGGCCAGCCGGCCTTTTGACCAGAGCCGGGACGGCTTTGTCATCGGGGAAGGCGGCGCAATTGTGATCCTGGAGTCGCTCTCCCATGCCTTGCAGCGGGATGCTGTAATCTATGGCGAAGTAACCGGTTATGGCGCCAGCTCTGATGCTTATCACATGGTAGCCACTCATCCTGAGGGCATAGGTGCCTACCAGGCGATGAAGATGGCGCTGAGAGAGGCTGGAATCGCTCCGACGGAGGTGGATGTAATTAGTGCCCACGCGACCAGTACGATCGTCGGAGACCGTTCTGAGACCATGGCAATCAAGAAGCTGTTCGGCGATGACGCCTACCGGATTCCAGTAACAGCGAACAAATCAATGACCGGACATGCGCTCGGAGCAGCCGGCGGCCTGGAAGCGATCGCCCTGCTCAAAAGCATGCAGGAAGGCCTGATTCCGCCGACAATCAATCTGGAGCAGCCTGACGAATTCTGCGACCTGGATTATGTTCCTAACCATGCCCGTCAGGCGGATCTGAAGATCGGGATCTCCAATTCCTTTGGCTTCGGCGGACATAATGCGGTCATCGTACTGCGCAGGTATGAGGAGTAAGTTAAGATGAAGTTGCGGCATTCAATGGCCTGAGAATAGAATGTTACCAATTTACAGCGGATCTCCGGGCGGAGATCCGCTGTTTGTCATACAAGTTAGCGCTCACACAACGGGACTGAAACACAGGCAACAATTCCTACCATTGGATTCGTTACCGGCAGAATGGAGACTTTTAGGAAGCACTCTAGACCTAAATGTTGTACTTTCTGCAACTCTGATTCATAGTTAACCGGGTGTTCGGAAGGATTGTTGTATAAAATACAAGAATATTCCGGCTAAGTCGCTTGTAAACGCTGAAATCCTGCATTTTATACAACAATCTTGAATTTCGGCTTCCAGGATCAGGGAAATGTTGTATTATGGGCATGATTCTATAAAAAGTTATCCTGTCTACATACAAATTAATTGAAATACCCGATAGTTTTCTCAATAAATGCCTTGGCCGATTTTGTCAAAAAACGGTCAGACCGGTGAATGATCTCAAAGTGACGGTATGGCGGATCATCTGTAATTCGGATGCAGCGCAGTGTCGGTTCATTCATCGCTTGGATCAGAGGATACGGCAGCAGGGTTCCTCCGACATTGGCTTTTACCAGGCTAATAATGGAAGTGGCCGAACTGATCTCCATGATCGTATTTAAGCTGAAGCCATATTTACGGCAATAGTTATCCACCAGTTCTCTGCCTGTAAATCCTTCGGGGAACATCACCGTTTGGATATCACGCAGCTCCCGGATAGCAATCGAGCTTCGCTTCGCCCAATCATGATTCTCGGAAACGACGAGCACATATTCTTCACTGCACAAAGAAATGCGTACAAGCCGGTCATCAGGAGCAGACGTGACGTCGATGCCGATGTCTACTTCATTCTCCAGCACTTGATTCATGACGAAGACCGAAGAGACAACCTTCAGCTGCACCTTGGGGAACCGGGTATGAAAATCAACCAGCAATGGGGTGATCCGGTAGTCCAGATCGGAAGGGAGAACACCGATTACCAGGCGGCCCCGCTGATCATCGCGGAATTCAGCTAATGCATCCCGGGTATTCTGTAAATGACGGATCATCTGTACACAGTGCTCCAGAAACAGATTTCCTGCCTGGGTCATCACAATCCTTTTGCCGACCCGGTCGAATAATGGAACGCCGAGTTCATCCTCCAGCGCACGTATTTGTTGACTCAGGGTAGGTTGCGATATGCCAAGCTTCTCAGCTGCCCGTGTGAAATGAAGCGCCTCGCACACCGCAATGAAGTTTTCCATCTGACGAATCTCCATATCAGCCACCTCCGATCATTGGTTTTAGTAATCATTTTAATAGAAACAATAGTATTGTTCAATCATCTTAATGCTTCTATACTTAACCGTGCATCCCCAATGCTCAGTATGAACTAATGCTAACGTGTGAATGCAACAATACGACTACCATGAGGTGTTCCATAATGAAACTTTTTTATATCGTCTTGGCGCTTATCCTGGCTTCACTGAATTTACGGCCACCCATTACCTCCATTTCTCCTCTAATGAGCACCATACAAAATGATCTGGGTATAAGCGGAATTACCGCCAGTCTGTTAACCACACTTCCGGTATTGTGCATGGGCCTATTTGCTCCGTTCTCTGTTAGATTAAGCAGAAGGTGGGGAAATGAAGGGGCCATTGTTCTGGCTCTAATCCTCATCGGGTTAGGTACGGGATTACGCTGGTTTGTGGGTACCACTACATTGATGATGTTCACTTCTTTTCTGTCGGGTGTAGGGATTGCGTTGGCAGGGCCGCTGCTGTCCAGCTTCATTAAACAGCATTTCCCTGACCGGGTGGCAGCCATGGTAGGGGTCTACTCTACAGCGATGGTGGCAGGGGCCAGTATTAGTGTGGGACTATCGGTTCCGCTTCAGCATCTGCTGGGGGGATCATGGAGGAGCTCACTGGCTGTATGGGCGTTCCCCGCAGCCATTGCATTGCCGGTCTGGTTGCGGTTAGCCTGGTCTGCGCACACAGACCGGCAATCCGGTATAACTAAGAGTGTACTTAATGCACCTCTTCCGGTGAAAAACAGGCGTGCCTGGGTGCTGACCCTATTCTTCGGGCTGATGGCAGCGATCTTCTATTCGTTAACCGCCTGGCTCGCGCCAGCCATCCAAAGCCAAGGGTACAGCCAGGAGACGGCCGGAAACATCCAAACCTTATTCACATTGATATCGCTGCCCTCTACGTTGTTCATTCCCATGCTTGTACACCGCTACCAAAGACGTGTATTCTGGCTTGTCGGGTGTGCGTTATTGGAGTTGACCGGTGTCCTGATGCTGAACCTATCCGTTAGCCCTTGGCTCGCGGCGGTCCCGCTCGGTATTGGTGCGGGCGGACTGTTCCCGATTGCATTAATGTTGCCAATTGATGAAACAAGCAACGCCCAGGAAGCCAGTAGCTGGTCTGCAATGACCCAATCCGGCGGTTATATTCTCGGAGCGCTTGGGCCGCTGGCCATGGGCTGGTACTACGATGCTACGGGCAGCTTCGTACAAGCATTCTATGGTTTGGCTGGCATCATCGTGCTTCAGATTATCGTTCAATTGGCAATAGGAAACAAAAAAAGTTCTCCAGAATAAAAAACAGCGGCAGCCAGGGACTCTAGTTCGTCCTTTGCTGCCGCTGTTTCATTTGGCCATAGCTACTGAGGAATATAACGTTACTTGTTCTGCGGTGATACATGACTTCCCCAGACTGAGATGCCTTCCGCCGACAATGCCGTGAATGTCATCACGTTGCTTCCTGTTGCTTCATTCCATTCACGCAGGAATACACCGCTATACTCCGTCCCGTCTATGGTCAGCTTTGCATTATGCTCATCACCCAGGCTCCATGTACCTGTTACTGCGCCGCTTATCGTCCCGTCTGTGTTCAGCTTAAGAAGCTGCGACTCTACAATCTCAGCGGAAATATCTTTGCCGTGATTGATATATTTGTACTCGCCGGCCACATCCTTACCGGAATACTTGCCGAGCTTCTCCCCGCTGTAGCGGTGGGGCGCCACTACCGGCCAGCCCGCTTCGTTCAGGAACATCTGGTGTACCCGCACTTCATGCTGCTCGCCAAGATACGGGAACCGGGTATGGAAGATCAGATAATACTGCCCGCTCTTCTCATCATAATATGCCGAGTTATGTCCGGGAGAGACATATCCTGCACCGCTGGCAGAAGGTTCCTGATCTGTATTCAGGAACTCATAATTCCCCATCAGCTTCACCCCGTAAGGGGCATATGCCGGATCATCAAACAGAACACCAGCCGTCCCCTGCGCGTCAATCATAGCTTTGCCTTCAGAATCCTCAAACGGTCCATCCGGGTTCTTGGAGCGGGCAACACGGATATTATAGCCGCCGTTCGCATCGAGCCCTCCGTAAGACAGGAACAAGTAGTAGTAATCCGTCTCCGGACTGTACAGCATGTACGGCCCTTCTATCCGGGCATGATTGGCCCCCAGCAGCTTCTTACCGTACCCTTGGTCTGCCAGCGGGAATCCCGTAGCCGGGTCCAGCTCCAGAATGAAGATACCTCCGGAATACGAACCGTAGACCATCCACAGCTTGCCGTCCTTATCAAAAAAAACATCAGGATCTACTACATTCGGCTTCTCTGTGGCATCATAGACCTCACCGTCATCCCCGGTGCCGGCCATACCAGACTTAAGGATAATTCCTTTATTCTTATAAGGACCTTCAACCTTGTCCGCAACTGCGATGCCGAGTGCCGACAGCGGTGAATCTCCCCGGCAGGCATCGTAATACATATAGAATTTCCCGTCCGCCAGCTGAATGACATCAGGCGCCCACAGGGTGTCCGATTGTGCCCAGCTGAGAGTCTCACTGAGTTCCTCCGTTACATTGGGGATAAGCACGTTGTCATCCGTTACCCCGGAGGAAATCTGAGTCCACGACATCAGATCCTTGGATTTGGCCGAAGCCAAATGCGAACCAAACACATAATAAGTATCGCCAGCCTTGATCACAGATGGATCGTGTACCGATACATTCTCAAACTCAGGTGTGCTTGCAGCATTCCCGCCGCTGCAGGCAGACAGCAAAGCTAAGGATATCAAAGCGGTTAGCGTTCTTGTTCTCAAGTTATAACCTCCCTATGTATACCCTTACATTTTGCTGTGAAAACACAAATTAGTCAACACTTTTATTTATACATATTAATATTGTTTTAGGTTTATTTAAACTATAATGTTCTGGCAGACCGGTCATTCGTGTTCTAGGGTGGGTCCTGAAAGGTCAAAAAAGCGCCAAGCCGCAATCGGCCTGACGCTAATCTTAATCGTATGTGCTGTAGCCCTTGCTCTTAATACTCGCTGCTGTTCTGCACGAGAACCGGCTCCGGATAGGCGTTGCTCAAGACGCGGCGCTGCTTCTTCACGACATCCGGCGGTTCTACCGCAGGTGCCATCGGATGCATCAGCCAGGACTTCACAAGATGCGTATCGGAAACCTTGTACATTGGCGGTTCTTTCTCCATGTCAATCGCCATGGCATATGTGCTCCGCAGTGCGAAGGCATCACCCTTAGGCGGCTTGATCAGATCGGGAGGTGTTCCCGGAATCGCTGTAAGCAGGGAACCCTTGCTCTCAAGACTAGGCATGGAAGCCAGCAAGCCCCAGGTATACGGATGTCTCGGATCATAGAAGATCTCTTCCGCTGTGCCCATTTCAACGATTTGACCGGCGTACATTACGGCTACACGGTCTGCCACTCTCGCCACAACCCCAAGGTCATGGGTGATGAAAATGATCGCTGTATCAATCTTCTTCTGCAGGTCCTTCATCAGATCCAGGATCTGTGCCTGAATGGTTACGTCAAGCGCGGTTGTCGGCTCATCGGCAATCAGGAGCTTAGGGTTAGCGGCAAGTGCCATAGCGATTACGACACGTTGGCGCATCCCGCCGCTGAACTCATGCGGGTACTGCTGGAAACGGCGTTCAGGTGAAGGGATTCCCACCAGATTAAGCAGTTCGATGCCGCGTTTGTAAGCAGCTTCTTTAGTAATTTTCTCGTGCTTGAACAGAACTTCGGTAATCTGTCTGCCGACTTTCATCATCGGATTCAGCGAGGTCATCGGATCCTGGAAAATCATACCGATCTCTTTACCGCGGATTTTTTGCATTTGCTTCTCATTCTTGCCGATCAGATCTTGTCCATCGAACAGAATCTGTCCACGCTTATATTCGCCCGCAGGCTGAGGAACCAGCTTCATGACTGCTTGCGAGGTTACGCTCTTACCGGAACCGGATTCGCCTACAATCGCCAGAGTCTCCCCTTTATTTACATGAAAGCTGACACCACGGATTGCTTGGACTTCTCCTCCGCGTGTTCTGAATGATATAGCTAGGTCTTTTACCTCTAAAAGGCGCTCCATCCTGTCACCCTCTCTGCTTCTTTTCAAATTATGATAATAATTCTCAGTAGCCAAAAAACACGCAATAATATTATTTTATCTATCATTAGGGGGTCACGTCAAGATTTTTCTGAAAACGTCACCGTAACAAATCATCATTATCAGCTGCGGTTATGTCTTGTCCTGTTCTTCATCATACCCCATGCAAGCAGTGGTGTCAGGATCAGCATGAGCAGCACCGACCACCCTATGTCAGCTTCGCTGACAACATTGTCATACAGCAGGCGGTAAAAAGCATATATAGAGTACGGCAATGCTACGAGCACGGCAGTCACTACACCCGGGGTATACAGCCTCAGAACAATACTTTGTGCCAAATGTGTGAAGACATGCAGCAGAAACACAGCGAGCACGGCTAAGTAGAGCCAGTAGAACTCTAAAAATACCGCAACGAAGGTTACCCCCACTATCAGAATATACACGAAGAGCACATCCATAGCAAAATTCCTGGTGGTCATGCCCATCATAGGCGCCAGGCGCTTCTGCAATGACGGGGAATGCGACGCTGTTATAGCTGGACCGTGTTTGTTCCCCCATGCCTCAACTGTAAGAATTTCCTCAAAATCATGAAACATGAAGAATACGGGCAGCAGCCAGAGCAAGCTTGTTACGTCCATATGTATTTGCAGCCAGTTCAACATCATAACATCCGTCTCCTTTCGCGGGAAAGTTGTCATCCGGTATGTTCTCTGCTGACCATCGTCCCTGTCTTACTTGCGGGAATAACATTCAATGAAGTAAATTAGATCAATATAGCAATCATACAGCCTGATCTGGGAGCTCAGATGTTTCTTCACTTCATTATAAGGATCCCCTGAGAGGTTCACCATGAGAAAATACTCACTCTGAATCAGGCAGATCCTCTCCATTCTACAATCCCTGCAACCATCGATGAAAGCGAGGTAAATATTATAATGATCATAAAACCCAGAACGCGCGGTTTCATCTGTACGACTGCCCACCCCGCAGGCTGTGCGCATCAGGTACAGCAGCAAGTGAACTATGTACAAAACCAGGGAAAATTCACCGGCCCCCGCAATGTACTCGTTATCGGGGCTTCAACCGGGTATGGACTTGCAGTCAGAATTGCAGCAGCCTTCGGTGCAGGAGCAGCGACTGTAGGTGTCTACAGACCCAGCACAGCCAGCGAGACGCGGACGGCCTCCGCAGGCTGGTATAATTCCGCAGCTTTTGAGGAAATGGCCTATACGGCCAGCCTGCGCTCCTACAGCGTATGCGGGGACGCTTTTACCGCTGAAACAAAAGAACGGACCATAGAGTTGATCCGCAGCGAGCTTGGACAGGTTGATCTTGTCATCTACAGCGTAGCCTCGGCACGCAGAACAGACCCGCAGACCGGAGAAGTTCATCAGTCTGTATTGAAGCCGATCGGCAGCACTTATACCAATACAACGGTCAATTTCCATACCGGAGAACTAAGCACGGTACAGATTGAACCGGCCACCGAAGCTGAAATCGATGACACGGTTCATGTGATGGGCGGAGAAGACTGGCAGCTCTGGATTGAAGCGCTCCGGAATTCCTGTGTTCTGGCGGCAGATGCGGTCACCCTCGCCTTCTCCTATATAGGTTCGGAGCTAACACAGGCCGTCTACCGGGACGGCACCATCGGCCGGGCTAAAGATCATCTGGAAGCCACAGCCTTACAGCTGAATGCCCAATTATCACCAACCGGAGGCCGCGCCTATGTAGCAGTCAGCAAGGGCCTGGTCACCCAGTCCAGCTCGGCGATCCCTGTAGTTCCGCTCTACATCTCCGTCCTCTACAAGGTCATGAAAGAACAGGGACTGCACGAAGGCTGCATCGAACAAGCATACCGGCTGTATACCGGTTTCCTGTACAACCCGGAAGGGACTCCGGTAGACGGACAAGGGCGTATCCGGATTGATGATCATGAGATGAGCCCCGCTGTGCAGACAGAAGTGGACCGCATCTGGCCCAAGCTACGCACGGAGAATGTCTATCAATATTCCGATCTGGACGGCTACAGACGTGAGTTCTTCCAGCTGTTCGGCTTCGAGACTGACGGCGTTGACTACGAAGCAGACATGAATCCCGTTATCGCCATCCGGAACAGGTACTGAGAACTGGCCGGGCTGGCTGAGTCCCCATTAGTCCTTGAGCATATAACAACAAGGAGGCCGGGTTCTCCGAAGAGAACCGGCCTCCTGTGTGTATTACTCAGCCGCCGCTGAGAAAAACCTCCAGGTCTCCGCCAAATTATCGCGGACCCAGCGCAAATAATTCTCATCCTTGTATTGGCGCGGATAACATTCAATAACCATGATAAGATCCAGATAAAGGTCGTATAGCTTTATCCTTATCAATTCGTCCGGACTGCTGAAGCTGGTTCCATACCCTTCGTAGAACGCCTGTGAGTTCTCGAAGTGACGGAAATAATTCTCCATCAGCACATCGCCCCACATGGCCCGTTCCCAGTCAATGATGGATACAATTACTCCATCCTGTACAAACAGGTTGCCGTTCCACAAATCCCAGTGTACAAGACTCGGCTCAATCACGTTATCCAGAGCAGGCAGATAAGGCTGAAGCGCCAGCTCAATTTCCTGCAGTGAAACCGGTAACTGAGCACCCAGTCTCTCTGCATCCACGAGCACATTCTGCAGCATCCGCCAGAAGGTAGCTCTCCAGGACTTTCCGCCTTCAACAGAATCTCCTGCAAACAAGCCAAAGACCGGCCCCTTAATCTCATTGATCAGACGCTGATAACGTCCAAGCTCAAATTCGATGGAATACTGCTGTTCAGCCGAGAGGCTGTCCTTCACATCACTGTAAGGCTGCCCTTCAACCTTCTCCATGAAAAAGTACGGGCAAGGAATCAGCTCCAGGCTCTCATCATAACTGTATACCTCAGGTACAGGAACCCCGCCCGCAGCATGTACAAGGCGGAGCGCCTCCACTTCAGCACGCATAATATCCTGCTCATAGCTCAAGATTTCGGTCTCAGGGGCAGGTGCCACCTTAAGAATGACCGACCGGCCGTCGCTAAGTTCCAGATCATATGCGGTATTGTAAAAGCCTCCGGTCAGCTCTCTGCTGCTGACAACCGCGGAATCCGCACCAAAGGCACGGGCTGCCACAAGACGCAGCTGCAGATCATCCAGCCTGACCTTGGTGAAGCTCTCCATCTTATACCCACCACATCTCGGAAAGAGGCTCTTCGATAAGGACCTGGCGGAGATTGTCTACAGCCTTGGAGAACCCTTCCTCAATGGACATCAGGCCGTCTTCGTGTTCAATGCTGACCACATAGTCGTATCCTACAAGGCGGAGCGCACTCATCATGTCCGCCCACACTTTGACATCATGTCCGTAGCCTACGGAACGGAACTGCCACGCGCGGTCAAGCATATTCGTATAGGACTGCATATCGGTCAGACCATGCTTGTTGACATTGACCGGATCGATCACTGTATCCTTCGCATGGAAGTGATGAATTGCGCCTTCACGGCCCAGAATATGAATCGCCTGCACCGGATCAATACCCTGCCACCACATATGGCTTGGGTCAAGGTTCGCGCCGATGGCTTCCCCTGCGGCTTCTCTTAGTCTGAGCAGTGTAGCTGGTGTATGCACAGAGAAGCCTCCATGCAGTTCAAGTCCGATCTTCACATCATGCTCCGTAGCGAAAGCAGCCTGCTCACTCCAGTAAGGAATGACTTTGTTCTCCCATTGCCAGGTCAGGATCTCCTGGTAATCATTCGGCCAAGGTGCAACCGGCCAGTTCGGGTATTTCGCGCCTTCATGATCGCCGGGACAGCCGGAGAAGGTATTCACAACCTTAACACCCAGCTTCTGTGCCAGCTTAACCGTGTTTACGAAATCCTCATGATCCTTGGCTGCCAGCTCCTTCTGCGGATGCAGCGGGTTGCCGTGGCAGCTAAGCGCACTGATGATCAGACCGCGGGATTCTACCGCGTGCTTGAATTCCTTAAGTGCCGCTTCATTCTCAAGCAGCAGCTTCGGATCACAATGGCTGTTGCCGGGATAACCTCCGGTGCCGATCTCAACTGCCTTCAGCCCTTTGGATGCTACGTAATCCAGCGCTTCCTCCAGCTTGCGGCCTCCGAACAATACCATAAATACTCCAAGTTTCATTGATGTTGCCACCTCTCCCTGATCAGTTCTCGTATCTTATTAGGCTCCGTAGATATCGAAATTCTTGATGGTCTCATTCTTCTCTGCCGCTTCAAAGATAGCTTCAATCAGAATAAGCACACGCAGCACTTCAGCGTTCTTGATGATCGGTTCTGCTGTACCTTCGATTACTGCAGCCAGATTATCATAGAAGCTGGAGGACAGCTCAGACGCCGCCGGCAGGTCTCCGGTAATTGTCGAGCCTTCCGATGGCGGTGCCATCGTCTTGGTTAACCCTACACCTGCACGGATCGGTGTCGGTTCTATTTTCTCGGATGCGTTATTGCGGGTGACTATTCTTCCTCTCAGAGACCAGTCCTCAATAATAGCCGTTCCCTCAAGCCCCTTCACATACCATCTTGGCAGCGTGATAAAGTTGGTGGTTCCGACTTCAACGATGGCTTTGATCCCATTCTCAAACTGCAGGCTGGCCTCGAAACCGTCATCCACATCATTGCCGAGAATATAGCTCAGGCTGCTGCTTACGCTTGTGACTTTGCTGTCAATCATGAACAGCAGCTGATCCAGCAGATGAACGCCCCAGTCGAGCAGCATCCCACCGCCCTGGGCCTTCACATGACGCCAGTCGCCGGGAATCCCGTTAGCCCCATGCACCCGGGACTCAATCTGGAAGAGTGATCCAATCGTCTCTTTCTCATACATCTCCTTGATTACGCGGAAATCCTCATCCCAGCGTCTATTCTGGTGCACCATCAGCACACGCCCGGCTGCATCCGCCGCTGCCTGCATCTCGGTAAATTCGGCCGAAGACATGGCCACCGGCTTCTCACAGACCACATGCTTGCCGGCCTGAAATGCACGAACAGCAATATCCTTGTGCACATCATTCGGTGTAGCGATCAGAATAATGTCCACTTCCGGATCTGCCAGTACTTCCTCATAGCTGGAATAAGCGGTGTAACCTGCTTCGGCAGCCAGGGCGCGCCGGTCTTCCAGCAGATCGAAGGCTCCGCTCACTATCACGCGGTCACTTTCTTTAATTAATTGCGTGTGATAGCTGCCCATTCCGCCGTAACCAACGATAACTACAGTATGTTTGATTGAACTCATGGATTCCACTCCTGTTTTCTCTAATTAGTCGCGTGAACCGGAGATGCTCTTAGTTGTCAGAACTTCCGTCAAAATAAACGGCACGTCCGGTACGTGCTGATTCATACACTGCTTCAAGGATCTGGGTAACAACAAAAGCCTGCTCCGGCAATACAACCGGATCTTTATCTTCTCTTACCGCTTCCAGCCACAGACGGGCTTCACGGTCAGCCTCAGTCTCAGCAGCACCGGAGTAGAAGGCTACTCCGCCTGATCCAAGATCAACCTTGGTTTCGTACAGGCGTCCGGCACGTTCGCCGTTCAATCGCAGGCCGTCCTTCATGTCTGCTCCGCCCTCAGTACCGGCGAGCATTGTCTTGGCTTCACCAAATTCAGACACATTCAGCGCCCAGCTGGCTTCAAGCACAATTGTAGCACCGTTCTCCATTGTAATGAAGCCGAATGCGGAATCTTCCACCTTGAATTGTTCCGGATCCCATGGACCGAAGGCATTCGCCGCATTCTTCTTCTGGCCCAGCTTGTGGAAGGTGGAGCCAACAACCATACGCGGTTTGTAGTTATCCATCAGCCAGAGCGTCAGATCCAGTGCATGTGTACCGATATCGATCAGCGGTCCGCCGCCCTGCTTCTCTTCATCCAGGAATACGCCCCAAGTCGGAACGGCACGGCGGCGAAGCGCAATAGCCTTACCGTAATAGATATCGCCGAGTTCTCCGCTCTCGCACAGCCCCTTCAGATAATCACTGTCTGCGCGGAAACGGTTCTGATAGGCAATGGACAATTTCTTGCCTGTACGCTTGGCGGCATCCAGCATTTCCTTCGCCTGGGCAGTGGTCTTCGCCATCGGCTTCTCGCACAGCACGTGATTGCCGGCTTCCAGGGCAGCCACAGTGATCTCGGAGTGGCTGTCGTTAGGTGTGCATACATGCACGATGTCGAATCCGCCAGCGGCCAGCAGCTCACGGAAATCGGTGAATACAGCAGCACCTTCAGCGCCGTAAGTCTTGGCAGCCTCTTGAGCACGTTCTTCTACGATGTCACAGAATGCCACCATTTCGGCATCCGCCTGACGGGAGAGACTTGGCATATGTTTGCCGTTTGCGATACCACCGCAACCGATAATAGCAATTTTGAGTTTGTTAGACATGAATATTTCCTCCCTGATTACCGTATGTTTTGATCCAATTCAAGCTGTCAGCTACACTGGCAAGCGGTGAACGGCTGCAATAATCCTGTTCAACCACTGCCCATTCCACACCAGCCGCCGCAGCTGCTTCAATGATAGCAGCCAGATCGACTTCACCTTCACCCAGTACGACAGTCTCCGGAGAACCGTCTTCACGTTTCTTCAGGTCCTTGAGGTGGATGATCGGCAGGCGTCCTGCGTATTTATTGATGTATTCGACCGGATCATATCCGCCATAATACACCCAGCATGTATCCATTTCCACTTGAAGCTGCTCAGCAGGCACCTCTTCGAACAGGTAGTCAAAAGCTGTGCGGCCGCCCACCTTCTCCGTGAATTCGAAATCATGATTATGATAAGAAAGAACAGCACCGCCTGCCCGGCATTTGTCGCCGATCAGCCGCAGGTTCTTAGCCACTTCAGGCCAATTCCGCTGTTCCTCAGTCAGAAAAGGCACAATCAGATTGCGGTTGCCAATCTCCAGATTGAAGCTGATTTCCTGTTCCGTATCGTTCAGCATAACATCATACGGGCGATGTGCTCCGAGAGCAACGAGTCCTGTTTCCTCAAGCAGTGCCTTCACCTGCCCGGCCGTACGGCCGAAATAGTGGAAGAATTCCACGCCGCTGTAACCCAGTTCGGCAACCTTGCGTATTGTCCCTTCGAAATCCTGTTCCAGTTCGTCTCTCAGCGTATACAGCTGAAGTCCTACCTTCAACATTATTGCTCTCACTCCTAAGTTTGATCCGAGAGTCAGACTGATCTTGCCGCCACCGCCCTTTGCCCGCACCTATGGCAGGCATTCCACCTGAACAAACGGGCTGTAAACATAGGATGTAATATAGCTGTCTATCTGTCATCCGCTGTGTCCAGTGTTTGCCTATGTAGCGATCAGAGCCGCAATACAGCCTCCCCCACATCATTTGTATGTTTTTTGCTTAGGTACATGGTAATATGAAAGCGTATATAATAAAATGAATAATATGATTAAAACATGAACAATCTGCTTATCATTTAATAACCAGGAGGACTCATGACACCTAACGCAGCCTGCCACATCCTATCCGCCGGATTCTCCTTCCACCGCAAGCCGTTTCATATGTCCCGCAGCGAAGGCGTCCAGTATTATCTGCTGCGCCTCCAGACCGAAGGACGCAGCCGGACAATGGAAGGCGGAGTCATCACTACTGTCGAGAGCGGCAATCTGATGCTGTTCGCACCGACCGATCCCTATTACTTAAGTATCGACAAGGAAGTCTACCCTGTCGGCAAGCCGCGGATTGAGAGCGGCGACTATCATATTTTCTGCAGCGGTCCCTGGATTGAAGAATGGTGGGGACGCAAGCATCGCCCGGCCGTACTCCGGCTGCCGCTCAGCGATCATATTCTTGGCCTGTTCCGCCAGCTTGTACTGGAGCAGCGCCGTTTATCGGATTCTTCACCGGATATCTCCGCGTGTTATCTGCAGATTCTATGTATGGAGATTGACAGGCTGATGTCCGAGCAGCCGGCAATTTCCCCTAAGGCCTATCTTGCATACCGGATGAAGCAGTATGTCGAGGAGCATGCCGCGTACGCCTTCCGTCTGGAGGATGTGGCCGGCCATGTCGATATTTCCGTCTCCCGCGCGGTTCATCTGTTCAAAGAGGCGTTCGGCACTACGATTGTGAAATATGTAAATGACGTCAGGCTGGATATGGCCAGGGAGAAGATCACCTTCAGCCCGATGCCGCTGGAGCATGTATCTGAAACTTGCGGGTTTGCCAACTATACGTACTTCCACCGTGTCTTCCGCAGCCGGTTCGGAATGTCACCCAAGCAGTACCGTATCCATAGCAGGGCGCAGGCGTAAGATTACGAGACCAGGAGGCATGCAAAAGGAGCGCCATCACCATAGACCCGCTCCTTGTGTTTGACTTTATTCAATTGCTGGCGTTTGCCGGGTGTCATCCTTACATGCTGGGAGATGGCACCGTAATCCTGATTCATCCTGCGGTTTCTTTCGGCACACCAGGTGCCGGAGCGTTCTGCCTTCAGCAGAGCTTTTTGCGTGCGTGTACGTGCCATATGCGGCAACACTCCTTGTCATAAGCCAATTCAGTACATGCGGTACTGTTATCTTAATTTTAACATAATCACCACATTACTGCCCGGTATAATTAACTATAATAGTCTATTCCTTTGTGGTCAGTTACACTGCCTTGTCCTCAGCTTGCAGCGGTACAGCTTGTTACAGTATTCTTGATGGACAAGGTACATGCGTCTGGCAGAAGAAAGTCATCAGTTATACTTAGAATGGAATAGGCAGAATCAGGAGGAGATATTAATGAAATACGATGTGCTGTATGACGGCGCTTTTGCCATGCTGAAGGTAGTCCTGGAGTCAGGAGAAAGTGTGAAGGCGGAGATGGGGGCGATGGTCGCCATGTCGCCGAATGTGGAGCTGAGAGGAACGGTAGACGGCGGTCTCATGCGCGGACTCGGCCGGATGCTGAGCGGGGAGAAATTCTTCTTCCAGGAGCTGACCGCCACCCGCGGACAGAGTGAAGTGCTGCTCTCACCAGGGGCAATCGGGGATATTCAAGCCATTGAGCTGGACGGCTCGTACAAGCTGATGGTGCAGAAGGATGGTTTCCTGGCTGGAACCCACGGCATTCAAGTGAACACCAAAATGCAGAATCTGACCCGTGGCTTATTCTCCGGCGAAGGCTTCTTCATTGTAGAAATCAGCGGTAAAGGTACGGTCTTCCTCTCTTCCTTCGGAGCCATTCACGCCATTAACCTCGGCCCTGGCGAGGAAATGATCATTGATAACGGTCACCTCGTGGCCTGGCCGGATTATATGGATTATAAGGTGGAAAAGGCAGCCTCCGGCTGGCTGAACAGCTTAACCAGCGGGGAAGCCCTGGTCTGCCGGTTCCGCGGCGAAGGGGTTGTTCTGGTCCAGACCCGCAATCCCGGAAGCTTCGGGACATGGATCAAATCCTTCGTGCCGAACCGGCCGTAGCAGCGGCGGGGCTGCCGATTCCGAACATAAAAATAGATTGAACTTGTATAGAAGAATCACAGGTTCAATCTTTTTGGAAATTCATCCGCGTTTGACCGGGTACTTAGGCCATCAGCTTGTCGAAATGACTGGAAATGAGCTGAATCATATCTTCCGGTGTTACCATTTCGGGATAGATTACACTATGGACGACCAATCCGTCTACTAATGCATGCAGCGTCTTGATTTCCCGGTCCAGATCCAGGTCCTGTCTTAACAGATTCACGGCATCCAGGTACTCCATCATCTGGCAGAAGCCGCTATACAGCCCGTTATGTACTTCCTGTTTCAGCGCCTGTATGGCGGGGTCCGCTGCTGCCCTTCCGACAAAAGCCAGCCAGACCTCCGCTTCCGCCCTCCTCTCTTCATCAATGGGCATTAATTCATGAATCAGCCTCTCCACATCCTCACGGGGATTCCCCGAGTATTGAAAGACCTCAACTCTCTGGTAACTTCGTTCACTCACCAGTCTCATGGAGAAGGCAAGCAGCTCGGATTGGCTGGCAAAATAATGCCGCAGCGATCCCAGCGACATGCCCGCCTCCTTGGCAACATTCCGCACGGATACAGCTTCCAGACCATCACGCCGGATGATCCGCCAAGCCGCCTCCGCCAGATGATTACGGCGTTCGTCATGGTCCACTTTTTTTGGCATAACGTCATTATAGCATGTGCACCAGCCTCATATCCCTGCTCCATAAGTCGCAAATGCGCTGATTCTCCGCTGAAATCAAATAAAAAGACGCCGGCTGTTAAATCAGCCATGCGTCTTTGAATGTGCCCCAGCTGCGGCTCAGGAAACAGCCCGGCATTCTTTATCGCCCTTGCAGCCGTTTCCCTTGCAGGTATTATAAGTGCCTTTGAAATCAAGCCGGTGATCGGTCACACTGAAGCCGTACTCACTGGCCAGCCGCGCTTCAAGGTCCAGCAGCCAGTCATCCTTGATCTCCTCCAGCTTGCCGCATACACTGCAGATCAGGTGGTGGTGCATATGAACATGATCGTCACCGCGCAGGTCATAGCGGGCAACGCCATCACCGAAATTCATCTTTTCTACAATATGAAGTTCACACAGCAGCTCCAAAGTACGGTATACGGTCGCAAGTCCCAAATGCGGATAACTGCGCTTGACCAGCATATAGACCTCTTCCACGCTTAAGTGATCCTTCTCGTTGTCCAGCAATACTCTTACTATAGCCTCGCGCTGAGGCGTAAGCTTATAATTCTGCGCCGCAAACTGCTGGCTGATATTTGCTACTCGGTTCACCCGGGTTCCCACCTTTCCGGAAGTTGAACAATTCCCGACAATAATTAGTAATCTTTACGATATAAGCATAACAAACTTGTCCGTCAAAGAAAAGGCCTGACACCAGTATAACATCACTTTTCCCCAAAAACGTATAAATAGGTTCTGCGGATTATGATTATATTATCGCCGGCTAGTCTTACGCCCAATCCGAAGTGCGCCCTCCCTCCATACCTTATATAGACTAAATCTCTTATAAGTGAGGATGATCCGGATGGTGAAAATAAAACCCAGGCAGACCCAGCGGCTTGTGACAGCCCGTGTACTGCGCAGAGTCGCCACGGCCATGCTGCCGTTCTACCGGAAAATTGCCGGAAACAGCAGTTATGCCGCTGATTGGACAACCGCCGTTGTCTCCGCAGATCTTGATCTGATGGGCAGACTGCTGGCCAGAATTCCTACCCTTGCCAGGGTTGAGAATTATGGGACGAACGGCATCGGCTATTTCATCTCGTTTCCTTTTCCGCTGCCGGTTGCGTTCTACACGAATGGAACAACGATTCCGCCGGGCACGGTCCAGTTCACCTCCAGTACAGCAGCCCACCGCAGCATCGCACGGGCCGTTATTCCGCTTTACCGGGAGCTCTCTGTAAATAACTGCTTTGCGGAGAGTCTGGCAGCAGCCATCCGGCGCCGGGACCGCGGTGCGGTAACAGCGATGGTACGCAGTCTCGTCACAGCAGATTCGCTTAAATCCGTAACCATTGAAGAGAGCGGGATCGCGCTGCTGTTCAGAACCCGGTTCAGTAAATACCCTTACCGCAACCTGCTGTTTCAGGAAATGATGTAAATCGTCTGCAACCTTTTCTATTGTCATTGCGTCATTAGAGTCAAGTTGAAACGGTTACGCCGTCCTGTAACGGACAATCACCGGATCAGCGTGAAATCTAGTGGTACAACCTACAATAGAGGTGGAATTCAGATGAGTATCAAAAAAAACACAATCGCAGCTTTTACAGCCGTAACGCTTCTTACCTTCTCTTTCGGTGGACAGATTTTTGCAGCCGGCAGCAGCTTTAAGGATATTGACAGTGTAACCGGTAAGGACAAAATCAACTCTCTGAAGCAGCAGGGCCTGATCAAAGGGATATCGGATACCCAGTTTCTGCCCGCATCCACTGTAACTACAGCACAAGGCGTTCAGTTTATCTCGGGCGGACTCCAGCTTAGCCTGGCCGCAATTGATTTCAACAAGGCTCCAGTAGCCAGTGCGATCTTCTCCAAAGTAAAAGACAACGCCTGGTACGCAGAAGCATTCATCAATGCGCACTATAATGATGTGGATATTCCCGCTGATATAGATCCATCCAAACCGATTACCAAAGAGCTGTTCACCAGCCTGCTGATTCAAGGCGTTGAGAAGGCAGGCAACCTGCCGATGATCAATATCGTTCCGGTGGACATCGCCGATGCAGATGCGCTTGAGCCATCCTACCAGGGCACTATCCAGCGGTCCCTGAAATACAACATCAATACACTGGATGCTCACGGCAAGTTCAACCCGAAGAGCCAGCTCACCCGCGCCGAAGCGGCAATTATGCTCTACAATGCACTGGACTATTTGAATTCACGCAGTGATGCAGCAACACAGAACTAACTAATGGCTGAGTAATCTTTCATGCACTCCCCCGCGCATGATGAATTCACAAGCAGAAAAGGGCAGCAACACAGAACTAACTAATGGCTGAGTAATCTTTCATGCACTCCCCCGCGCATGATGAATTCACAAGCAGAAAAGGCAGTCCGGGATTCCCCTCCCGGACTGCCTTTTTGCATTAATGCCCACATTCGTTTAGTCTTCTCCGCTGAGCCGGTTCAGGAACTGCAGGGCGCGCGGATTCTTCGTCTGCTCCAGCACCTGCTGCGGAGTTCCCTGCTCCAGAATGACTCCGTTATCCATTAAGATGATCCGGTCGGCCACATCGGCCGCGAATTTCATCTCATGGGTAACAATAACCATCGTCATTCCTTCCCGGGCCAGCTGCTTGATGACCTTCAGCACCTCACCGACCAGCTCCGGATCGAGCGCCGAGGTTGGCTCATCGAACAGCAGCACCTCCGGCTCGACCGCCATCGCCCGGGCAATCGCCACGCGCTGCTGCTGGCCGCCGGACAGTTGATGTGGATAGGTATCCGCCTTGTCACCCAGTCCTACCTTGTCCAGCAGGGCAAGCGCCTTCGTTCTGGCTTCCTCCCTGGAACGCTTCTGAACGGTCACCTGACCCTCCATTACATTGCCGAGTGCCGTCATATGCGGGAACAGATTGTAGGACTGGAAGACCATTCCCGTCTGCTGGCGAAGAGACAGCACGGTACGCTGAGGAATTTTGCCGCCGGGAGTGAAATCCAGCTTAATATTATTCAGAGCCAGGCTGCCTTTGTCGGGAGTCTCCAGCAGGTTGAAGCAGCGCAGCAGGGTGGTTTTGCCGGAGCCGGAAGGTCCGATAATGACCATCACCTGGCCATGCTCAACTGTAAGATCAACACCCTTCAAGACCTGCAGCGGACCGAAGGATTTATGTAAATCACGTATTTCAATCATGGGTATGCCTCCTTAACTGGCCGAATACCGGTCCAGCCGCTTCTCCAGGTATTTCTGCAGCACCGATAATACTGAGCAAAATAACAGATAAAATAATCCCGCTTCGCAATACAACAGCAGCGGTTCATAGGTAGTGGCTGTAATTTGCTGAGCTTTTCTGAACATTTCTACATATGTGATGCTTGCTGCAAGTGATGTATCCTTCACCAGACTAATGAATGAATTTGATAATGGCGGAACCGATACCCGGGCAGCTTGAGGCAGAATCACCCGCCGCAAAGCCTGTCCACGGCTCATACCGACGGAGAAGGCAGCCTCCCATTGGCCTTTATGTATGGAGAGAATAGCCGCCCGGACAATTTCCGAGGAATATGCCCCGACACTAAGGGTGAAGCCGATCACAGCTGCGATGAACGGATCAAGCACAATGCCTACCGTAGGCAACCCGTAGAAAATAATAAACAGCTGAAGCAGCAGCGGTGTTCCGCGGATGACCCAGACGTAGAAGCCGGCAATCAGCTTCGGAATTCTCCAGGAAGAGAGCCGCACAAGTGCAGTAATTATAGCAAGTGTAAGCCCAAGTGCAAAGGAGACCAGGGTCAGCGGAATGGTAAAAGCCACCCCGGCTTTGAACAGAGGCAGCAGTGAGTCGAGAAATATTTGTATTTTGCGGTCATCCATCGTTCTGACATCCTTCTTGGAACGGCAAGGCGGAAGCATCCGGCTCCGCCTTGAGTCCATAAGTTATTTGAGACTGCCGTCAAGCAGGCAAGCTTATTTCGATACATCAGCTCCGAAGTATTTCTCGGAAATCTTCAGATATGTCCCATCATCATGCATGGCAGTCAGCGCTTCATTCACTGCCTGTACAAGCTCATCGTTACCCTTCAGGAAGACCGCTGCACTATACGAGCCTTCTGCAATCTCATCAACCTGCTTGATCTTGATATCCGGCTTCTGCTTCTTCAGATCAAGGAAGGACAAGCCATCATTGACGGTTGCATCAATCCGGCCGGAGGTCAGCAGATCAATTGCCTGATTGAAGCCTTCTGTGGATACAATCTCTGCACCGTTATCCGTTGCAATCTGTCCGAGGTTACTTGTCAGGGACTGGCCGGCTTTCTTGCCCTTGAGGTCCGCGAATGATTTGATATCTTCATTATCTTCACTGACGATCAGCACAGCCTTGGATACGATATACGGGTCGGAGAAATCATATTTCACTTTGCGCTCATCCGTAATGGAAACTTCGTTGAAGATCGTATCGAACCGCTTGGCATCCATACCGGCAAAAATACCGTCCCACTGAGTCTCAATAAACTCGGCTTCCACGCCCAGACGTTTAGATACCTCTTCAGCAATTTCCACATCGAAACCGGTCAGCTTGCCATCGGCATCATGATACGTGAACGGGGCATAGGTACCTTCTGTTCCGATACGCAGCTTGCCGCTGGCTTTGACAGCTTCCAGACTATTCTGCTCAGCAGGTGCTGCACTATCAGTAGCCGCCGCAGTGGGTTCAGCCGCCGCATTGCCGCCTGTTGCTGAATTATTGTTATTGTTGTTGCCGCATGCCGCAACCACGGCCATGGTCAGGAGCAGCATAATTGTCAGACTAAGTTTTTTCATAAGATTAATCCCCTCTCATCTCTCTTTATGTTCCGGACTTGCCGGCAAAATGAATCGTAACACTGAGCTGTTACATCCGTCAATAACTTTTTCCGATAATAAACATCGGATTTATGTTATATCGGTTTTTGATAGTTTAGCTTGCCCCGAAATTGCATTTCTCCATCAGTGGAAGGCAAACTAAATCATCAAAAACGCAAAGCAGCGATCCTCCAGTAACGGAGAATCGCCGCCTTACTTCTTATGAATGTTAATGCACCCATTAACCGTGCATGATTTCAGGCACCGCTTTCTCCTTGGAGCCTCCGCTTTCTGATTTGCGGCCCCGGCGCAGCAGCAGCCCAAGGACGGCGCCGCCTAAAGCTACAAAAATCATAATGTGGAAGGTGTCCGCAAAGCCCTGGGCCAATACAGTCTGCTTGGCCAGCTGCAGGGCCTCCTTCGAGGCTCCGTCCACTGTCTGCCCGGCAGCGGCTGCCGCTTCCTGCATTTCAAGACCACGCGCAGAAGTTCTGGCCGTCAGAATCGTAACCAGTGTCGACACTGCAAGCGAGTTAATGACCTGCTGCATGGAGTTGGTGAGGGAGGTTACCCGGTTGACCAGATTGCCTGGCGCCTTGTTCAGCAGATGCGTATTCATCGGCATCATCATCATCCCCATCCCTGCACCGCACATGATTAGCGGAAGAATGAGATCACGGCTCTGGGTGGTCAGATCGACATGGGAATACTGGAATAACGCTCCAGAGACCAGACTGAGTCCGCAGACCACCAGCCAGCGCACCCCGATCCGGTCGAACAGAATGCCGGCAATTGGCATCATCAGCCCGGAAGCAATGGCCTGCGGCAGCAGGGTCAGTCCGGTATCAAATGCGCCGAAGCCTCGGGCCTGCTGCAGAAACTGCGGCAGCAGAAATAAAGCACCATATAAGCCGAACTGGGCGATCCACTGCACGATAATTCCGGTGGTGAAATCCACAGATTTCAGAATCCGCAGCTCCAGTAAAGGGGTCTTCGAACGCAGCTCGGCAATGACAAAGGCAATCAGTGCAACAGCTCCCAGAGATAACCCGATTAGCGTTTTGTCCGAGGTCCAGCTCTGCGCCCCCTGACTTACACCGTAAGTGAGTGAAGCAAACGCCAGCGGTCCGAGCACCATTCCGAATTTATCCATGCCGGGAACGGTGTTCTTCGCCGCATTCGGCAGCTTTCGCAGCCCGATCAGCACACAGATAATACCGATGGGGATATTAATCAGGAAGATCCAGCGCCAGGAGTGGTATTCCACCAGCCAGCCGGACAATACAGGACCAATCGCCGGTGCGAACAGCACGGGAATCCCCATAATCCCCATAACAACGCCAACTTTACTCTTCGGAGCCAGTCTATATACATACGCCATCCCGACCGGGAGCACACAGCCCCCTCCAAGACCCTGCAATACCCGGAAAACGACCAGCCATTCTGCACTGCTTGGCGTTGCACACAGAATGGAGCCGATCGTAAACACAATAACAGCTGTCAAAAAGACGTTCTTAGCCCCGAACCGGTCAGACAGCCAGCCTGACAGCGGAATGACCGAAGCCTGCGCCAGCATATACCCGGTTACGACCCACTGCAGCGTATGCAGATCTGTATTGAAATCCACTACCAGTCTGGACAATGCCACATTCATTGCCGTACTGTCCAGCACGACCATAAATACGCCGGCAATAATGGCCAGCAGCGGAACTAGAATGCCGGATAACCGGAAATCGGCATCCTGCTTCAAGGTCTGATCCATACTCCTTCTCCTCCTGAACTGTCCGCTGTCATCTACGTTGACCTGCGGGCAGGTTTGTCTATATAATTAGTGAACGGACAATTGTCCGTTATCGCATTTCATAGTCTACGGACAATTGTCCGATGTGTCAAATGTTTTATATGATTTTCTGCAAACAACACACAAGTTACCAGTGAATCACTGCGAGGCTAGAAGATACGTCAATTCGTCACAATTGATTCGTTTGCTTGAACAAGCTGAAATAATGCATTTTATACAACAATTTGGGATTTAGGCCGATCGAATGAGGGAATTGTTGTATTATGGGCAGGATTCACTTTATATGAAAGGGGACATCATGAAAAAAACAGAAACAGAAGTTGAACCTGTAACATCAGCAGTTCCCGAGAACACAGACAACACAGACAACACAGATAACACAGTGAACGCAGACAACGCTGCAAAAGAACCCGCCGATCCTTATATGCAGCGGATTCTCGAAGCCGCCCGCCAGTTGTTCACCGAGAGCGGACTCGAAGCTGTGAGTATGTACGGCATCGCCAAACGGGCCGGCATAGGACAGGGATCGCTCTACCGCCGCTTCACCGATAAGGGCGAAATCTGTTCGGCTCTGCTGCTGGACAGCACCGAGCAGTTTCTGTCGGGGATGGAACAGCAGCTTGCTGCCAGCGCCGGTGAAACGGCTGCCCTCGCGCATCTGCAGAGCAGCATTGAGCAGGTCGTTGGTTTCATTGAGCAATATGCGGAGCTCTTGAATATGATCAAATCCGAATTCACCGGCAAGAAGCAGCTTACCCAGTTCGAACATCCTTTTTTCCTGCGGCTCGGGAGGATTATGAGTGAACTTCTGCACCGCGCATCCGCGAATGGAGAGATTATCGGGATCGATCCCCGCTTCGCTGCCACAGCGCTGATCTCTGTACTTAGTCCTGATCTTTACCTGTATGAACAGAAACGGAACGGCTCCTCCAAAGAGGAAATCTCGCGGGGAATTGTTGCATTGTTCATAACCGGCCTCTCCAAGCGCTGAACACAGGCTCTTTACAAGCGGGGGAATTATGGTATATTAAGTACCAATTACGAATTCAATAGCACCTGTTATTTCACTAGGGGAGTCGGCCGACTGAGACGGAGCTTAAGCTCCGGACCCTTGGAACCTGATCTGGATCATACCAGCGGAGGGAAGTGGAGCAGAATGTATCAGCGGTTCCGCGTCTTTGCAAACTGACTGTACCTTCAGGCCCATTCATTTCCTCCGGAAATGGATGGGTCTTTCTTGTTTTCGTAGCGTAATCACTTTTCCCTAAGGAGGCTTGCTTCCCCATCCTATGATCAACATCGCTAACCTGTCCTATTCTTTCGGCGCAGCTTCAAGGGCTCCGGTCTTCTCCGGAATCTCCATGAAGGTCCGCCGCGGGGAGTTCATCTCCGTCGTGGGTGCCAGCGGCTGCGGCAAAAGCACGCTGTTCAAAATTATCGCCGGCCTGCTGGAACCCGGCAGCGGCGAGGTTGCCCTGCACGGGCAACCGCCTAATAACGCCTCGGAGCGGCTCGGCCAGGTCGGCTATATGCCGCAGCGGGATCTCCTGCTGCCCTGGAGAACCGTACTGGACAATTGCCTGTTGCCCTGGGAACTGAAGCGGAGCGGCTCCAAAGAGGAAGCCGTTATTCAGATCCGCAGCATGCTGCAGCAGTTCGGCCTTGGTGAGACCGGGGCTGCATATCCGCATGAGCTGTCGGGCGGCATGCGCCAGCGGGTTGCGGTACTCCGCACCATTGCCGCCGGGAATGAGCTGCTCCTGCTGGACGAGCCGTTCGGGGCACTGGACGCCATAACCAAACGGGAGCTTCACCGCTGGCTGCTGGAATTATGGTCGGGACTGGACAAGACTGTGCTGTTCATTACCCATGACCTTGAAGAAGCGCTTCTGCTTAGTGACCGTATCTATCTGATGACCGGCGGTGCCGGGGGCGGTATGCAGGAGTTCATCACCGGTCTGCCCCGCCCCAGACATCATAGTCTGAATTACGAACCGCAGTTTGTTGCCCTGCGGCAGGATTTGGAGCTGAAGCTGTATGACAACCGTCTTCTATAGAAGATTGTTGCGGGAGTACAGCCCGGCTATTCTGCTTGTGCTGCTGATTCTTGCGGTCTGGGAAACGGTGTCCCGGCTGGGGTTGATTCCTCCGTTCATCCTGCCGGCTCCCACGGCCATCTGGAACGCTCTGATGGAGGAGCGGCATTTGCTCTTCGGTGTGCACCTGCCCGCAACGCTGCTTGAGGTACTAACAGGCTTCGCTCTGTCCGTCTTCTGCGGCAGTCTGCTGGGAACGGGCATGCATCTGTTCAGGCCACTGGCCAAAGCGCTGTATCCGCTGCTGATTATCAGCCAGACGATTCCGCTGGTTGCCCTCTCTCCCCTGTTTATCATGTGGTTCGGCTACACCTTGTGGAGTAAGGTTGCCGTAGTGTTCCTGACCGCCTTCTTCCCGGTGGTTGTCGGCACCTACGACGGGCTGGGCAAGAATACGGAGCAGTACCGTGAGCTATTGTTGACGCTTGGCGCGAACCGCTGGCAGATTCTCCGCAAGGCTGCTGTTCCGCTGGCCCTGCCGTCCTTTTTCTCCGGACTGAAGCTGTCGGTGGTGTACTGCGTCATTGGCGCTACCATCGGCGAATGGCTTGGAGGCAGCCGGGGGCTCGGTTATTTCAGCCGGAGAATGGCCGGCAATCTGCAGAGTGCCGAGATGTTTGCCGCTGTTGTGCTGCTGTCCGCCCTTGGGATCACTTTGTTTCTGTGTATTGCTACGCTCGAGAAGTTATTTCTGAAGAAAAGAGGACGTTATTCATGACTCCAATCCGCTATAACCGTTATCACTACACCCGTAGTACTCAACCTTATAAGTTGCTGCCTTATGTATTGCTCCTGTCTGTTCTTTTGGTGCTGCCGGGCTGCGCCGGCAATAACGGACCGGCTGGCTCCGGCTCATCATCGGCATCATCCGCTCCGACGGCAACCGCAGACGGTACAGCCCATAAGCTGACGATCATGCTCGACTGGTATCCGAACGCCGTTCATTCCTTTTTGTACGCGGCACAGAGTGAGGGGTATTTTGCCGAAGAGGGGCTTGATGTTGAGATACAGATGCCTGCCGACAGCAACGACGCGCTGAAGCTGGTAGCTGCCGGACAAGTCGATCTGGCACTCAGCTACCAGCCGCAGGTGCTGATGGCCCGGGGAGAGCAGATTCCGGTCAAATCCGTCGCCGCTCTGGTACGGCATCCCCTGAACCATCTCATGGTTTCCGCAGACAGCGGAATAACCCGCCCCGGGGAGCTCTCAGGCAAGCAAGCCGGTTACTCCTCCATTCCGCTGTATGAAGCCATGCTGCACACTATGATCCAAACCGATGGCGGTGATCCCGCCTCCCTGAAGCTGATTGACGTTGGCTTTGAGCTTATCCCTGCCCTCTCCACCGGGCGTGTGGATGGAATTATGGGCGGCTTCATCAACCATGAGCAGCTGATATTAGAACAGGAAGGCCATCCAGTGCGTTCGTTCAATCCGGTAGACTACGGGGTTCCTGATTATTATGAGCTGGTGCTGGTCGCAAGTGACCAGGGTCTGCAGGATTCCTCGGAATATTTCCAGAAGTTCATGAATGCTGCGCGCAAGGGTCAGCAATTCGTCACTAAGCAGCCGGAGCAGGCGCTGAAGCTTCTGCTGGAGCATCAGGATGCCACCGCACCGCTTAATGAAGCCATCGAGAAGCGCAGCCTGGAGATTCTGCTGCCGCTGATGGATGCCGGCGCACAGCCCTTCGGTTACCAGGATACCGCTTCCTGGGAGAATGTCCGTAAATGGCTGAGCGAGGGCGGTCTGCTGGCAGAGGAAGTTGACAGTGCGGATGCTTTTATTAATTTATAGAACATGCTTACGAAGTTAGTTTTGCGAAATGATCTCAAGGATGCGTATGCTATCAAAACTTTCAGGAGGAATAATCATGTCTTTTCTATCCAAGGTACGGCTGGCAAATCCGCTCGTACATAACATTACTAATATTGTTGTGGCTAATTTCACCGCTAACGGACTGCTGGCGCTGGGGGCTTCCCCGTTCATGGCCGACGCACTGGAAGAGGTGGCGGATGTTGCCGCGATGTCCGGGGCGGTCGTGCTGAACATCGGTACACTGAATGAAGCCGCCATCGCTTCAATGGTGAAGGCCGGACAAGCCGCGAACCGGCATGGTGTCCCGCTCGTGCTTGATCCCGTTGGAGCAGGCGCTACACCGTACCGCACTGACGTTACCGCGAAGCTGCTGGGTGAGCTGCAGCTGACCGCTCTGCGCGGTAATGTGGCCGAAGTAGCCAATGTCGCCGGAGAGCGCTGGGCCAGCAAAGGCGTCGATGCCGGAGCAGGTGAAGGCGATGTGATCGCCTTGGCGAACAAGGCTGCGCGGAAGCTGAACTGCGTGGTGATCATCACCGGCAAGGAGGATATCATTACCGACGGCACACGCACCTACATCGCCAGCAACGGCCATTCCATCCTGACCCAAGTCACGGGAACCGGCTGTCTGCTCAGTGCCGTAGTTGGCGCATTTCTTGCAGTAAGCGGAGGGAATGTGCTTGAGGCAGCAGCCGAAGCACTCTCGTTCTACGGCGTGGCGGCCGAGATTGCCGCTGAAGCCGCTGAAGGACAAGGACCCGGCAGCTTCCAGATGGAGTTCCTGAATCAATTGTCCCTGGTGACACCAGATATCTACAGCAGCCGGGCACGCCTGCAACTGCTCGAACAATAACCGCACCTTAAAGGAGAATAACCGATGACCCGTATACGTAAAGCGTTAACGATTGCCGGCTCTGACAGCGGCGGCGGTGCCGGTATCCAGGCTGATCTGAAGACCTTTCAGGAGCTTGGAGTCTACGGAATGTCCGCGCTCACTGCGGTCACGGCACAGAATACCTTAGGCGTTCAAGGGGTATATCCGCTGGAACAGGAAGCCGTTGCTGCGCAGCTGGATTCTATTGGCAGTGACTTGACACCTGATGCCATTAAGACCGGTATGCTGTTCAGCAGTGAGATTATCGGTGTTGTCGCGGATAAGGTGACAGCGTACGGCTGGCAGCAGCGGCTTGTGATCGACCCGGTAATGATTGCCAAGGGCGGATCCGCTCTGCTGCTGCAGGAAGCCGTGCAGGCATTGATTACCGGACTGCTGCCTCTGGCTCTTGTGGTTACCCCCAATCTTCCCGAAGCAGAGATGCTCACGGGGATGAAGATTAATGGAATGGCAGACAGAGAACAGGCTGCAAGACTCCTCCATCAGATGGGGCCGCAGTACATTGTTCTTAAGGGCGGACATGATCCGGAAGGCGATCAGCTGGTGGACCTGCTCTATGACGGCCGGGAATTCCAATATCTGACCAGTCCCCGGATTGAGACCAGGCATACGCATGGGACCGGCTGTACTTTCTCGGCGGCGGTGGCGGCAGGACTTGCGCTCGGCCACTCTATCAATGAAGCCGTCCATACAGCCAAAGCCTTCATTCAGGCAGCCATTGAGGACAGTCTGAACATCGGGGCAGGACAAGGGCCGACCAATCATTTTGCTTACGGGAACCGTATCAGATCAGGGGGGCAGCAGCTATGAAACGGATTGACAGTGAGGAAATGCGCAAGCTCCTTAAGGTATATTTCATTATGGGCAGCGTGAACTGCCGCCTCTCTCCAGCCGAGACTTTATCTGCCGCAGCAGACGGGGGAATCACCTTATTCCAGTTCCGTGAAAAGGGTCCCGGTGCTCTGACCGGCGCCGCTCTGCTTGAGCTTGGACAGCAGCTCCGGGCAATCTGCCGGGACCGGCGGATTCCGTTCATCGTCAATGACGACCTGGAGCTGGCGGTCGCACTTGATGCAGACGGGGTCCATGCCGGCCAGGATGATCTGCCGGCCCGGACGATCCGCCAGCGGCTCGGCGAGCACAAGATCATCGGCGTTTCCGCCCATAATCTCGCGGAAGCGCAGCAGGCAATTGCGGACGGAGCCGATTATCTCGGGATCGGTCCGGTCTACCCCACCTCCTCCAAAGACGATGCCGAAGCCGTTCAAGGGACGGCTGTCATTGAAACGCTTCGCCGCAGCGGACTTAATATTCCCCTGGTAGGGATCGGCGGTATAACCCTGGATAACGCCCTGCCGGTGATCCGGGCCGGTGCAGACGGAATCTCCGTAATCTCGGCCATAGCCGGAGCAGAGAATATCCGGGAGACCGCCAGGGCGTTCGGGCGGATTATACAATGCGGAATGCTTCCTGAATGAGCTTAAATAAATGACTGTATTTCAATTACAAAAACACCCGCAGCTGCCTTAACACAGGCGCTGCGGGTGTTTCTTGTGCATTCCGGCATAACCTGTTTACCGCTATTTCAGCGTAACATTTACTTTTGGAATATTCAGGCGTATAATCAGTTTACATTGTTAACTGTTAACAAAAGAAACTATTATCAGGTCAGAGGAGGTTGCCCCATGACAGATCCGGCGCAAACGATAGAGGTGTATCATTCCTTGCTCGCCGTTGCCCGCCAGCTCCGTAAGCTGGCCCATCAGAGCGCTGCGGATCTCGGATTAACCGTGCATCAGATCGGTATACTGAATTCTCTCCTCAAGCATCCCGGTCAATCGCAGAAGGAAATAACGGAGCGTCTGGTATTTGCCAAGAGCCGCGTAAGCCTGCATATTGATGCATTGGCCGAGAAGGAACTGGTGACCCGGACCGCCTCCGAGGCAGACCGCAGGGAAACGAGGCTGAATCTCACACCGGCAGGTGAAGCGCTGTGCAGGCAATATAACGAAGACGCCTACTCATACCAAATGCTGGGAGCGGCACTGGATCATTTCTCCGGAGAAGAAGTCCAGTCGCTCATTCAAATGCACTCACAGCTGCTTGAACAGCTGACCCGGAATCAGGATAACTTAAATAACACACAAAGCTGGTGATGAATAATGTCCAGAGGTTTCGGTCCAATGGGATTCGGCGGACCCGGGCATGGCAAATTAAAGTTCGATGATGATGAGGCGAAGCCGGATATATCCAAGACGCTGCTGCTCCGCATCGTGAAATATTTCCTGCCTTACTGGAAGCAGACCCTGCTAGTGATGATTGTGCTGTGCATTTCTGCAGTGCTGGGGCTGCTTCCTCCAATCCTGATTCAGCATATTATCGACCGTGCGCTCCCGGATAAAAACCTGAGGCTGCTGGTTCTGCTCGTCCTTGCCTCACTCGGGACAACTATAGTGTCCGGTCTGCTGGGCGTGCTGCAGAATTACCTGAACTCTTTTATCTCGCAAAATATTGTCCATGATATGAAAAATCAGATGTACCGCCATCTGCAGGGCATGCCGCTGCAGTTCTTCTCAGGGGTCAAGCAAGGGGAAGTCATCACCCGGATGACCAGTGATATTGCCGGGATACAGGGCGTGTTCAACAGCACCATCGTTAATTTTGCCAGCAATCTGTTCATTCTGACTACGACAGCGGCAACTCTGTTTATTATGAACTGGAAGCTGGCGCTGCTGGGCATACTGGTCGTCCCCCTGTTCATTATGCCAACCCGCAAAATGGGCAATGTGCGCTGGAAGCTGGCCAAAGAAACCCAGGAGAAGATCTCCGAGCAAAACCAGATCATACAGGAAACGCTCAGTCTCAGCGGATATATGCTCATGAAGCTGTTCACCAAGGAAGACACCGAGCTGGCGAGCTTCAGAACCGTTAATGCCCAGGCGACACGCCTGCAAATCAGAGAATCGATGGCCGGCCGCTGGTTTATGCTGGTCCTCACCACCTTCACCAGTATCGGGCCCATGCTGATTTATCTGTACGGGGGTTATTTATTTATCCAGGGAGAGCTGACGGTTGGTGCGATTATCACCTTTGTGGCGCTGCTGGGCAGATTATACGGGCCGGTCATGCAAATGACCAATCTGTATGTGGATGTGAACCGGTCGGTGGCGCTGTTTGAACGGATTTTTGACTATTTCGATATGGACCCGCTGATTGTGGATTCGCCGCTGGCCCTGCCAAGCAGTGCTGACGGCCAGGATATTGTCTTCGAAAAGGTGAATTTCGCCTATCAGCCGGGCAAACCGGCCCTGCGGGAAATTTCCTTCACGGCTGCCGCCGGATCACTGACTGCGCTGGTCGGCCCCAGCGGAGCGGGTAAAACAACCATTACCAACCTCATCCCCAGACTCTATGAACTGGATTCGGGTGTGATCCGCATCGGCGGCAAAGATATCCGTGAGTTCACGCTGCACTCCCTTCGTTCTCAGATCGGGCTGGTTACGCAGGATACGTATCTGTTCAACGGGACCATCCAAGAGAATCTGCTCTATGCAAGCGCCAGTGCCACTGAAGCTGAGATGATTGCCGCCTGTGAAGCCGCTTATATTCATGATTTCATTATGAAGCTGCCTGAAGGCTACAATACGGTAGTCGGTAACCGGGGAATCAAGCTGTCCGGCGGAGAGAAGCAGCGGATCTCGATCGCCCGAGTGCTGCTTAAGAATCCGCCCATTATCATCATGGATGAAGCCACCTCGTCACTGGATACAGTGTCGGAGTTCTATATCCAACAGGCGATGCATCAGCTGCTGCTGGGCAAGACCAGCATCGTTATCGCCCACAGGCTTTCCACCATTATGGCTGCCGATACGATTCTCGTCGTTCAGGACGGCGCTATTGTGGAGTCTGGACAACATGCTTCTCTGCTGGCGGACAACGGGGTCTACAGAGATTTGTATAACAAGCAGTTTCAGGCGACAGAGTCCGCCACTTGATGTTGTACGGAATTGAAAAAAGGGATTCCCGGAGGCCATTTACCGCTGCCTCCGGAATCCCTTTTTATAATTGAACAGACAAGTCCAGGTCTATCTCTCTATACGCAATGGCTCCAGCTTGTCCATCCATCCGCTGAAGTATTCCGGCGTCTCGTTCTTCTTCAAGCGGCCATAATATTCGTCCACAAAACCGCCGTCTCCGGCACGCTGTCCTGCCCACTCATAGAATTCTTCAAACCGCGTCAACGCAAAATTACGCTGCTCCAGAATCAGATAGGCACCGAGCAAGCTGTCCAATGTCAGGTCTGTGGGGTTATTTTTGTACTCCTGCTCACTTAGCCGCAGCTGATCTTCCGCATATTGCTTGGTGAGGGTCTTATCCGGTACATACTGCGTTCCCTGAAGCTCATACACGCCTACCAGCGCTGGACCAAGCGGCGATTGCCCGGAAAAGGAACTTGCCAGCAAATCCTCATCTCCGTCCTGATCCGTATCCTCATAGTTCACCGATACATTATCGTTAACGGTCACCTGCATGACTCCGTCGATTTCCTCCACGACAATATAGGATGATTCAGGACGGTTATCCATCAGACTGAACAAAAAGGTGGCATGGTTATTCTGCACAAGCGCTTCCGCCCAGAGATCATCTTCCTCACTCCAGATATTGCCGCCTTCAATCTTAATTCCGGCCTGCTTGCTGTCAAAGACAATCTTCCCGTCCTTCACAATCGCAAACTGCGTATACGTAAACTCCCCTTTGTTCCAGTAATACACCTCGTAGATCTGCCCGTTCAGCTGAACGGCATCCATATGTAAGAAGCCTGAATATTTATCCGAAATCTCCGGGGAGATTTCCGGTACTTCCCCCGTAAAATCAGCGGTTGCATCCGCCGGAGAGGCTTGTGGTGCAGTTGACTGTGCTGCTTCTGAAGATACAGATGCTTCCGGCGGCTCTGCAGATTCATTACTGCCGGTTCCCGAGCAACCGGCTATAACCATTAGCGCTAATAGCAAACTTATTATTCTCATTTGATCCTCCTGATGGTTTGTCAGTGTGTCAGCAAACGCTTAAATGCTGTGAATCCCTATTTCTCTGCGTCCAATCTGGAGTGGAGTTCAGCCAGCTCTTCTGCGGTCAGATGCCTCCACTGCCCCCGCTCAATGCCGCTGAGCGTAATGTGCATGATCCGGATGCGCTCCAGGCGGAGCACCCGGTATCCCAGCTCCTTGCACATCCGGCGGATCTGCAGATTCAGTCCCTGGGTTAAAATAATCGCGAATTCGTTGTCCGTGATCCTGCGGGTGAGGCAAGGCTTGGTCCGGGTCCCGAGAATATCCACACCGGCTGACATCTCCTGAAGGAATGCTTCAGTCACCGGCTTGTCCACCGTAACGTTGTATTCCTTCTCATGCCCATGCTCGGAGCGCATCATCCGGTTAACCACTGCTCCGTCATTGGTCATGAGTATCAGCCCTTCGGACTGTTTATCCAGCCTGCCGACAGCAAAGATCCGGGAAGGATAACCGACATAATCAATGATATTCCCTTCCACCTGCCGGGCAGCTGTACAGGTAATCCCTACTGGCTTATTAAGAGCCAGATAGACCCGTTCTTCCCGGTCCGGGCTCAGCGTAACGCCGTCAACGGCCACCGTATCTCCAGGCTCAACACTGGCCCCCGCTGCACAGGCTATACCGTTAATGGTTATCCGTCCCGCCGCAATCAGCCGGTCCGTCTCTCTGCGCGGATATACGCCTGTCTCACTTATATATTTATTAATTCTCACTCCAGTACCCGCTTTCCTGCCCTACATATTAAAGAACACCTGATTCACTTACAAATCAGATGCTGCCAAGTGGAAACGGTTATACCGTCCTTGAACAAGGACGGTTCCGTTTCAGCGTGAAATAATATTTTGAAACCATTTATGGGCACATGGCCGCCTTATTTACTGCCTCCGGTTTTGTTGCCGCCGCTGCTGCCCTTGGCAGTGCCTGCTCCCTTGGTTCCCGGTTTGGTACCCGGGCTTCCGGGAGGTCCGCTTTTTGCCGGCTTCACGGGTTTCGCCGTCTTATTCCAGCGGGTCCAGCCCTTGCTCCCTGTCCCTCTGCCTGTGCCGCCGCCTTTACTTTTTGCCACAATATCACTCCGTCAGTATTCAGTTTTCGTCATGCATTCCTCTATCTTACCATTATTCCGGGGGTAATGTCAGGTAAAACCGCAAACAACCTGCGCGGAGAAGCTCCGGCAGGCTGCATTACGAACTGAAATGAAGTTGTTCCTGCTGCTTATTTCGGCTGAATATAACCTTCGGCCTTCAGCAGCTCAGCGATCAGGACAGCACCGCCGGCAGCACCTCTTACAGTGTTGTGGGACAGGCTGACAAATTTGTAGTCATAGAGTGAATCTTCACGGAGTCTGCCGGCCGAAATTCCCATTCCGTTCTCAATATCACGGTCCAGACGGGTCTGCGGACGGTTCTCTTCTTCGAAATAGGTAATGAACTGTTTAGGTGCGCTTGGCAGTCCCAGCTGCTGCGGACGTCCCTGGAAGCTGTTCCAGTGTTCCAGAATCTCTTCCCTGCTAGGCTTCTGCTCAAAGGAAGCGAATACCGCAGCCATATGGCCATCAGCAACCGGCACACGAATACACTGTGTGGTGATCACCGGCTGTTCGCTTTTGACAATCCCCTCTTCAGTTACCTTCCCCCAGATCCGCAAAGGCTCCTGCTCACTCTTCTCTTCTTCGCCGCCGATGAATGGAATCACGTTGTCCACCATGTCCGGCCAGTCGGTAAAGGTTTTACCGGCTCCGGATATCGCCTGATACGTCGTCACAACAACCTTCGAAGGCTTGAAATCATGAAGCGCATGCAGTGTAGGCATGTAGCTCTGAATGGAACAGTTAGGCTTGACAGCGATAAATCCGGTTTCGGTACCCAGACGTTTGCGCTGCTGGGCAATCACCTCAAGATGCTCAGGGTTGATCTCAGGAATCACCATCGGAACATCCGGCGTCCAGCGGTGCGCGGAATTGTTGGAAATAACCGGAGTGCCGGTGCGTGCGTAGGCTTCTTCCAGTGCCTTGATTTCTTCTTTCTTCATATCTACAGCGCAGAAGATCAGATCCACATCCGCAGACACTTCCTCCACCTTGGAGGCGTCCTGAACCATAATGCTCTTAACGGCCTCCGGCATGGGTGTGGACAGCTTCCATCTGCCTTTGACGGACTCTTCGTACGTCTTGCCGGCCGAATTCGCGCTCGCGGCAATAGCCGTTACCTGAAACCAGGGATGATTCTCAAGAAGTGCAATGAAACGCTGGCCGACCATACCGGTACCGCCAACAATACCCGCTCTCAACTTACTTGACATAAGAAATTCATTTCCTTTCAAGCAGCGCCTAGCGATAGGTGCTTTTTAATAACCGATTATAAATCATATATGCATGTTACACAATATGTGATTATAAAGTAAGTGTTTCCTGTTCCTAAAAATTATCGCGCCATCCCCAGACGCTTGGACAATTCACCGAGATCCTGGCCCTTGAGCGCTCCCTCCACCAAAACAGGCAGTAACGCCGGAGTACAGGCAAAGCAAGGGGTTCCGTCACGGGTGAGCTGGGCGGCCAGGCGCTCGTCGTAGGAAGGCTTCCCTTCATCCGACAGGGCCAGCAGTGTCATCGTCCGCACACCGGATTCGCGCAGCTCACGCATCCGCCGGACCAGTCCGGCCTGGTTGCCGTTCTCATACAGATCGGAAACAATGATGAACAGAGTCTTCTTCGGCTCCTCAATGAACTGCTCACAATACTTCACGGATTTATGGATATCTGTGCCGCCACCAAGCTGAATGCCGAAGAGCATGTCTACAGGATCATTGGCACATTGCTCAGTCAAATCTACGACCTCAGTGTCAAAAGCAACCACACGCGTGTTAAGCGCCGGAATGCTGGCGAAGATCGAGCCGATCACCGAAGCCCAGATGACAGAGCTGGCCATCGATCCGCTCTGGTCAATGTCCACGATCACGGTCCATTCCTTGCTGCGGCGGGCCCGGTCGAAATAAAAGAACCGCTCGGGGATAATCATCCGCCGCTCTGCATCATAATGCTTCAGATTGCGCTCAATCGTCCGCTTCCAGTCCAGCCCGCTCAGGGACGGCAGCGGAGAATGCTGCCGCTTGTTCAGCGCACCGGTGACGGCACGGCGGATATCCGTCTCCAGCAGCTTGACCAACTCGTCAACCAGTGCCTGGACTAGCATTCTTGCGGTATCCTTTGTTTTCTCGGGAATTTTGCCTTTGAGCGCCAGAAGCGTACCCACCAGCTGGATATCCGGCTTCACTGCCGCCAGCAGCTCCGGCTCGAACAGCAGCTGCTTCCAGCCTTTGCGCTCCATGGCATCACTCTGGATAATCGAGACAACATCCTCCGGGAAGAAGGTGCGCACGTCCCCAAGCCATTTGGACAGGTTAATGGCGGCATGCCCTGCTCCCGCCCCTCTGCCCTTCGAACCCGCTTGAGAGGTCCCGTCAGCTCCGCCAGCACCTGCCTCATTATAGATGGCAGCCAGCGCCGCATCCATAATCCGCTCTTCCTCGGTCAGTGTAGGCCCGCCGCCTGCCCCGTAACCGGATAAAGCTTCCTCTGCTTCCTGGCCCAATATCAGCCTCCAGCGCGACACAGCCCCGTTCCGCGCGTTATCCTTAATATCCTCCGCCATCTATAGGTCACCGAAGTCAAAATCATTCAGCTCATCCAGCATTTTGGCTTCCTCCTCCTTCAGCTCGCCTGTAAGAATCTCAGCAGCCTGTTCTGTGTTAACCCCCCACAGCTCACCCAGAAGCTCGGAGATCATCGTCTTCTCCCGGGGAGAGAAGGTGCTGAATGCCCGGCGCAGAAAGACCAGGGCACGTTTGAATTCCTCATCGTCCAAGGCATTAATATAATCATTCAGCTGTTCCCACAGGCTCATCCGCGACAACAGGCCGTAGCGGTTACGCATCGACAGCCCTTCGAACCAGCCCGCCCCCAGATCAGCGGGGATACCCGGAGACAGCCGGCGCGACACCTCTGCGGCCACATCTTCCGCAGAGACCGCAGCCCGCTCCATCAGGATCGCGCAGGCGAAGCCGGACAGCCGGGGGTTACGGTCATCCCGCTGTGACAGCTGCTGCAGCTCCTGCAGCCATAGGGCAGTATCCAGAGTCCCGCTATGTTCCAGCGAGATGCCGTTCAGCTCATTCATGGCGCTGATCATTAGCGCCGCAGCTTCGTCGTTGCAGCCGCTCGCATCCAGCAGGAACAGGCAGCCGCGCCGGAACAGCTCCTCCAGCAGCGGCACGAGCGGAGCGGTATCCACCTTGCGGATATCGCCGAAGCCGATAATTGTCGCCAGCTCCCGGGCAGCGGCGGCAATAGCAACTACATCGCGGCTGTCCACCGCCAGGCTCTGCAGCACCCGGCTGCTCTCCTCCATCTGCGAGGTCATCGCGCACTGGCAGGCGATGCGGATCAGCGCAGACGCATCAGTAATGGAGCGGCACTCCAGCAGCTTCTCCCTCAGCACATAAGCTGCAGCGACTTCAATGGTCTCGCCCAGGAGAGTAGATTCAACCACCTGAATCTCCACCTCCGGTGACCACTGGATAATCCAGTGCTCTGCCCAGGTTGCCCCGGACTGTCCGCTCGGCATATTCCGCACGAAGGAAATGCCCAGCAGCTCCAGCCTGTGAAACAGCACGGAACGGTGCAGATCCAGGTAGGCCGCTTCGGCGCTGGACACCCGGCGGTTCTCCCGCAGATCGAGCGCCAGGTCACTGGCTACAGTGGACTTATATTTCTCCAGCTTATACCGCTTCAACAGCCGGTTCAGGTCATCCTGAATCGGTGTCTGGCTGACACCTTCGGCCAGGCTGCCGATCGCCGTACCGACATCCACGCGGGCCAGTGATTCGGCAACAACCGAGAGGTCTCCATGGCCGAGCAGCGTCTGGGCGGCATCGCGCAGATCACGCAGTGTAGGCGCGCTCCCGCCGTGCAGAGCTGCCAGCGACTCTGCCAGCCGGACCGCTTCAATGACTTCAGCCGTGGAGCGGTGCGTCCCGGAACCGCGTACCTGCCTAGCCACGGAGGACAGGTAGAGATGCGGCAGCTCCTCAGCCCTGCCGGACTCCATCAGCTCCCACATCAGCTCGAAGTAATGCGGAGCCCCGTTGCCTGCACCATAGCCGGACATCGTAGAGAGCTTGTAATACGAATACGGCATCAGCGTCAGCTTCGTGCTGCGTGTAGGCAGTGACGCCAGCTCGCTGTCGGTCATCCCGTTTGCAAGATCTGCCAGTGCAGCAGCATGGTAAGCGCCGCAGATCACTACAATCTTCTCCGGCTGATGGCCGGCTTCAATCTTCTTCCGGATCTGACGCCGCATATAAGCTTCGCGCAGCGCGTTATAGGCATATTCGCGGGGCTGCTCTATCAGCTCCCGGGACTCTGACAGCTCACGCATCCGGGCAGAGAACGCCAGTATCGCCGCACGGTACGCTCCGCTGCTGGCGTTATGCTCGTAATTGCGTTCCCAATACATATCATAATCAGATTCACCGGCGAGCCGGGCAATCCGGCTGTACACCGATTCCTGCTCCTGCAGCTCATCATCCGTAGGCTCACCTTGTTCATCCGCCGCAGGCTTAAGCACCGGCCTGCTCCCGGATTCAAGCCGCAGGGCATCCTGAAGACCCAGGGTTACGGAAGAGGGAAGATCGATGAATTCCGCTTCTGCCCCATGCTCCTTCGCCCATCGCATCCCCTGGTATTCCGGGGAGTAGACAGCGAACGGCCACAGCACCGTCCGCACAGGCAAATCCTCAGTAAAGGCCAGAATTGCAACCGGAGGTTTCGTGACGGTGTGAGTCAAATGACGGATCTCATCAGTTGCATCGCCGGGTCCTTCGATCAGGACAGCGGTCGGCTGAAGCTCATCCAAGTATTCCAGCAGATGTTTCGCACCGCCCGGAGACAGATGGCGCACCCCGAAAATATTCACACCGGCAGCAACAGCCGCCCCACTCACTCGTTCATCTCCTTGCAGGCTTGATACAATCCGCGCCAGTCCGCTCCTTTTTTCTTCATTACATTATCGAGGTATTCCTTCCAGACCAGCTTATCCTTGTCGTCATCCTTGACGATAGCCCCCTGCAGGCCGGCAGCCAGATCCCCGTCGGTCAATTCTCCGCTGCCGAAGCTGGCTGCCAGGGCCATGCTGTTCGTCAGCAGGGAGATGGCTTCCGCCGTGGAGATTACACCGGCCGGTGTCTTCACCTTCTCCTTCTTGTCGAGTGTCATGCCGCTGCGCAGCTCGCGGAAGATCGTCACTACCTTGAGCAGTGCTTCATCCGCCGGAACAGAAGCCTGAAGCTCATACGAAGAAGCAATCTCTGCAACCCGCTTCTTCACGATCGACAGCTCGGTCTCCAGATCAGACGGTGCCGGCAGCACGATGATGTTGAACCGGCGCTTGAGCGCCGCTGACATTTCGTTCACGCCGCGGTCACGCGTGTTGGCGGTGGCAATAATGGAGAAGCCTTTGCGGGCACTGGTCTCCTTGCCCAGCTCCGGCACGGAGATCGTTTTCTCCGAGAGGATGGAGATCAGCGCATCCTGCACCTCGGAAGCGCACCGGGAGATCTCCTCAAACCGGGCTATCCCGCCGTCCTCCATTGCCCGCATGATCGGACTCTTGACCAGCGCCTCCGGCGTTGGCCCGTTCGCCAGGAGCATGGCATAGTTCCAGGAATAACGTACATGCTCCTCACTGGTTCCGGCAGTCCCTTGCACGACCAGGCCCGAGTTGCCGTAGATCGCAGCCGCCAGATTCTCGGACAGCCAGGACTTCGCCGTTCCCGGCTCACCGATCAGGAGCAGTGCCCTGTCTGTTACCAGCGTGGCCACCGCCATCTCGATCAGCCGCGTGTTACCGATATATTTCGGGGTAATCACGGTCTTGCCCGCCTTGCCTCCGGCAATGAAGGTTAACACTGAACGCGGCGACATCTGCCACCCGGCAGGGATACGGCCTGTATCTTCCCTGCGTAAGGCCTCCAGTTCCTCACGGTATAGAACCTCGGCTGGCAGACGCATGTAATCCTGAAGCTGACTTTGTTCCGTCGACATGAACACCTCTCCTTTATAAGAACTCTTCAATTAGATTTCTCAAGCTACATCCGCCCTGGATTATTGCGCACTTTTCAAGCTGTTCAGCACATACTCCAGCTGCTGCTTGCATTCATATCTATATTTAGGGACAATCGCTTCCAGACGTCCTGCATAGCTGGCCGGGAAGCGCTCGATCAGTTTAAATAAGTAGAGCTCAAATGTGTAAGCTGTATGAACATTTTTATTCTCCAGGGCTGTCATCAGCAGCTCAAGACGCTCCGGCTCCGGCACCCCGGCCCTCTCCAGACCCTTGAAAATATTAGAAAGGAGATCATAAGTCGTGCGTTTAAATGGCTCCTGCAGCTTGCCAAGCAGGTAGTCCCGCACGCCCTTATGACCCGGCCGGGCAAAAGCGCTTGCCAGGTTAACCGCATCATGCTGAATGAACCAGTCCAGCCAGCGGGAATCCCAGGCTGCCGCAATTTCCTCGGCTGACAGCATCTCCCTGCTGTAAGGCTGCCTGATTCCTGCAGCATCCCACTCTACCTCATACGACCTCCGGCGGATATCCACGATCTGCTCCTCTATCGTATTTATCAGCAGCTGGGCGCGCTGAGCCGCATCTTTGGCATCCTTGCCCACCAGCGCTTTCAATTTATCCATAAAGGTTCCGCCGAACCGGCTGTACAGCTCCTTGGGCGTCATCACCCGCTGGGCAGCATGGAAGTAATTCGGCAGGAAACGCACACTCCGCTTATCCAGTGCCTCCAGCTCTGCCAGTGCAGCTCCGCCCGGAGTATTCTCTTTATACCAGGCTGCCTGGTCAATGAGCGGAATCCAGCCGAGCGGGGAGAACCGGGCGTACTCCTGAAGGATATAGCTGTAGATTTCATCCAGCTGCGGGCTCCGCTCATGGCGAAGAGCGGTCAAGAATGGAAGAAGGCTATTCCATGCGGTCTCTGTCAGCTTCTTGTCCGCATTATTCTGCGGCGCCTTCTGCAGTTCTTCCATGAACAATGCCGCCAGCTTATCAGACACCTCTGCGGAAGCTCTGCCCGCCAGTACACCGGCAACCATCTCACGGTCCTTTTTCTCCGTGAAAGCCTCCACAAGCCGTTCACCGCCCTGCTGCGAACCGCCTGCTGCCAGCGCCGAGAAGGCAGCTTCACGGATGGCCTTCTTCTTATCTGTTGTCCACTCCAAGAGTGCGTCCACATACGGCTCATGACCGGCGAGCCATTTCATAGCGGCTACCCGGATGTCTTCACTGCCGCTTCCGGCGATGCGGAACATCTCTTCCAGATACCGGTCTCCTCCCACCTTGCCGATCACCTCAAGCTTGCGGACCTCGCTCCTGCCGCCGGCAGGATCCAAGCTTTCGAACAGGAATCCGGCAATGTCCGGTCCATAGGACGGAAGAATATCGGTCATCGCAAAGTCTGCAAGTTCCGAATAAGGATCGTTCAGCGCCGAGACTGCCGGCGGCAGCAGCCGCAAATCCTGAAAAACACCTTCCTTAAAAGCATCAATTACAATTTCATATCTTCCGCTTCCTGTTGTGCTGAGCGCCTGCTGAACGGCACCAATCTTGCGGTAGGGCTGATTCGTCTTAAGTTCAAAGCTCAAGGCCGGCAAAGGTCCGGGGGTTCCTTCAACTGCTGTTGTCCCCTGGGTATACAGCACCGACTCCAGCAGCAGCGTAAGCTCCTGCAGTTGAACACCGGGAGCGGCCTCTTCAGCACCGTCAGGCTCCAGTAATGAAGCCACGCCCTCGCCCAGCTTCTTAAAGACCGGTGCGCGTTCCCCCAGCTGCTGAAATTGCGGAAGCAGGCGTTTCAGGCGGAAGTCTCCAGCCGCCAGCCCGCTTCCGGCAATATACAGTCTTCTAATCTCCTGATGCAGCTCCTGTAATAACGCTGTGCTCATGGACTGTCCTCCTATATGAATGAACTTGAGTTTACTTAGAATTCAGATGCTCGCCGCTGTCCTTCCTTGAACTTCTAATACAGCAACCGGATGATTTCTTCACCCTTAATGACTGTCAGCGGCTGGGCAGTCAGCCTTCCCTTGTCCAGGTTATGCTCGAACATCACCAGCAGGTAGCAATCCGTATGCGCGGCAGCCGGCACAAACGGCAGCATATGCACGGTTCCCTGCGGCAGGGACGGAATATCCTCCAGAGCCAGCCTGCTGCCGGATTCATCCGTTATGACATATTGGCCGCTCTCCGTAATGCCCAGACTGGCGGCATGCAGCAGCATCACCGGCAGCTTGTCGCTGAGCGGATTCTTGATCTGATTCTTCACTATCTTGACAGCTTCAACATAGGAGCGGTGAGCCTGGGCGGTAGCCCGTTCTATATCCGGGCCTTGCACTGTCCTTGGAGACATTGCTTCAAAACGGACCCGTGCATTCATATCCCCCGGATAAGTATATAGCTGAGGGACCACGGCAATCTCGAAGAAGCTGTCTTCCTCCCGCATCAGCTTAGCTGCCTTGTACGGCCGGTAATTGACCGTCCGGTGGATCTTCCCGCCTTCCGCGGTGAGGTCCACCCAATACCCGAGATCCACATATTCCAGCCGGGCCATATCATTGAAGCTGTAGAAGGCCAGCTGCAGCAGCTCGGCCCCTTCCTTCACCAGCCCGTATTCCTTCAGTTCGCTCAGCTGCCAGGCATGCCCCAGCCACTCATCGATGGTCGATTCATGGTCGAGTGCAAGCTCCGGGTCCTCGCTCCGGGCCAACAGGTACGCCCGCCCCTTCTTAATAAATGCATGAAGCCGTGACAGCTGCTCCATCGCATATGTATAGTTCTGTTCCTGATCCTTGCCGCCGAACATTAGAATCGTGAACCGGCGCAGCTCAATCTGTGCTCCTGACAGATAATAGTTGCCAAGCTGCTTCACCTGCTCCTGAATCGTCTTCATGCTCGAACGGTCAATGGTGGACAGTCCGCCGCGGACGAACCCCAGCACCAGCTTCTCGAGCATATCGAGCCCTTCAAGCTGGGCCGTAATTTTTTTCTTAAGCGCGGATTTGTTAACCTTCTTTGGCTTAGGGTCTGCCCCTTCGGCCGCCTGCTTCACCTTATTCTCTTCCCGCTTCTCGGCCTTCTCACGCTTGGAAGCTATGTCTTCAGGGACGGGGGCGGGGCTGAACGTCTGGCCTTCGGCCTTGGCATAGAGCAGCCCTAACGCATGCTTACAGGGAAACTGGCGGCTGGGGCAGCTGCAGCGGAATACCGGATTGTCCGGCACGATGAAATCCACAGAACACTCATAGAGAGTCTTGCCGCTCCCTGCACATTTTCCAAACAGCAGCTCTCCGTTCTCCGACTGATGGAGCTCTATGAAGCTCTTTTTGCGGACCAGACCTTGACCGTTCTTGATGGCTGCAGCATTGGGTGCAAGTGAATCAACGTATGATGAAGTAAGTTCAGGCAAATCAGATTCCTCCCGGCTGAAATAGGATATACGCGGCATAAATAGGAGTGCGGTTATGACACATGCAAGTTATTACCCAACTTCAACGGATAAGATCACATGTTTGCATTTATCTTAGCAAAAATATTCCACCGATCCAATCCAGAAGACTGTCACAGGGTTAAAATAGTTATTATGACCTAGCTATATAAGACGCACTTAAGACTTGAACTTGAAGCTTAGTCGTCACTGCGGTGAACATTTGGACTTCCGGCCGCTGTTCGCGGTGGGAATCCGGTGACTGCTGGTGCTCCTATGACCTAGCTATATAAGACGCACTTAAGACTTGAACTTGAAGCTTAGTCGTCACTGCGGTGAACATTTGGACTTCCGGCCGCTGTTCGCGGTGGGAATCCGGTGACTGCTGGTGCTCCCGAAGCTAGCTTTTCTGCGCAAAGCTTTCTGGCGATCGCTACCCTCTCCTACAGTTCAGATCCGAATATCCCCTCCGCTTCTTTCGCTTATCTAGAGAGTGTATGCAGGGAATAAGTGTATTTCGTACAGTTAAAAGCAGGCTTTCCCGCGGATTTGTTCCGTTAATTGTATTCTGTACAACTAAAAATTACGAAAAGTGATCATTCAACGAAAGGCAGTCTATATAAGTGTATAAAATGCAGTTATCCTGATTAACTCGCGCCGTCTGGCGATTTTAGTTGCACTAAATACAGTTAGCGCCTGGCTGGGTTCTCTTCTTCAAGTAAAGTCCGCTTCTGATCCGCTCCTTACGCCTGCCCGTCTGCCCGTCCCTAAGAATAAGCCTTTTCTCTGCAAAAAAAAAAAAAACGGCCCACTGTCTCAGAAGACAGCTGCCGTTCCTATCGTTAATTATTTAAACCAGCCCTTTTCCTTAAAGCGCGTGATCGCTTCAAAAAAAAAAAAAAAAAACGGCCCACTGTCTCAGAAGACAGCTGCCGTTCCTATCGTTAATTATTTAAACCAGCCCTTTTCCTTAAAGCGCGTGATCGCTTCAATCCGGTTACCGACATCCAGCTTGTCCAGGATGACAGAGATATAGTTGCGGACCGTTCCGGTCGTAATGTACAGCTGGCTGGCGATCTCCTTCGTGTTCTTGCCGTCCGCGATCAGCCCCAGCACTTCCTTCTCACGCTGCGTCAGCGGATTAGATTCGCTGCTGTAAGCCTCATCCATGAGCTCCGGCGCATATATCCGTCTGCCGTCCATCACATTGCGGATCGACAAGGCCAACTCTTCGCTTGGACTGTCTTTGAGCAGATAGGCATCAACTCCGGCCTTAACCGCACGTTCGAAATAACCGGTCCGGGCAAACGTGGTCAGAATCATGATTTTGCAGCCCGATCCTTTCAGTGCTTCCGCCGCTTCGAGACCCGTCATGGCCGGCATTTCTATATCCATGATGCAGATATCCGGCTGATACTGCTTCACCAGCTTCACGGCCTCTTCCCCGTTGCCTGCCCGGCCCACAACCTTCATATCCTCCTCCAGATCCAGGAGAGCAGCGAGCGCCCCCAGCAGCATGCGCTGATCTTCGGCAATCACTATCGTAATCATTACACGTTTACCTCCATTTCCGGCCGCTGTGCTACATTGGGCACCTTAATGACAATCGTTGTTCCTTCGTCACGCACCACTTCCATACTACCGTTGACGAATTCAAGCCTTTCCCTCATCCCCTGCAGCCCATGACCTTTATGATAGTGATTAGTCCCTTCAATTCCCGCGCCGTTATCCTTCACCTTGATGACCAGATCGGTCCGGGAAGGTTCAATCTGAATCAGGCACAGCGAGGCACAGCTATGTTTGACCACATTGTTCACGGCCTCCTTCATACACATGCTCAGCACATTCTCGGTAATCAGTGAAGTGTTGGTCAGGTTAGGGTCACCCTCCAGCATGTAGCCAATCTCTGCCGCCTGGAGTAATTGCCGGATACGGATCAGCTCATCTTCAAGCCGGATGCCCCGCATCTGGGTAATCATTTCCCGGACTTCCTTGAGGGCGCTGCGGGCCGTCATCCGGACATCATTAATTTCGATCTGGGCCTGCGCCGGATTCTTGGTGATCAGCTTGCCGGCCAGGTCACTCTTCAGTCCGATCAGCGACAGCCGCTGCCCCAGCGTATCATGCAGATCACGGGAGATCCGCTGGCGCTCCTCCATAATGACCAGCTCGGAGATCCGTTTGTTGGCATCCTCCAGCTGTCCCTGCAGCTTATCCTGATTGTTGCGGTTATAGGTCGTGACCGGAAGCAGCACCACGGCAATAATACTGACGAGCACGAACGGAAGCTGTGAGAGGAACACGGGATTACGCGTAATCAGCTCATAGTTGATGGCCACGATCGTTGTCAGCAGATGAATCGAATACAGGGTGAAGAAAGCGGCCCTTTTCTGGATATTTCCGATGAAAAAAGCCAGGAACAGCGCAAAGTACATATACCCGAAGAGCAACGTCATCGTTATCGAGACAACAATCTGCACACTGGTCCAGAAATAGACTACCCATCCTTTCGACTTAAACGCCAGCACATAGCAGGCGAAGAAGACGATAATCATCAGAATTCCGTATACCCAGCGGCCTGCCGAGGCCGAGCGAAAGATCGAATAGAACGGAAGAATGTAAAAAACGACCCATACATAAGGGCTCAGTCCCGTGCTTTTATGAAAAATATGATGCCACTTCTGCATGTTAGCCATCCTTTTTGCCAGCAAGATTATACCCCCATTTTAGCATAAACGAACCTGCAACCGGCAATTCCGCAGCAATGTTTCGGACAAAAAGAAAGAACAGGCCCGGCAACTGCGCTCCCGGTCCTGCCTTCCTCTTCTGTGGCGGCTACTATTTACTCTGGAATCCCGGTTTGATTACCTTCAGCACCTCGGCTGCCGCAGGCTTCTTCTGCTGCAGCCGCTGCTTCATTTCCTTGAAGCTGACGAACGTTTTGTGCTCCTCATCCCACAGACGGTATTTCAAGGCCTGCAGACTGGTGCTGAGCGTGATGGTTGTCGCTTTTTGCAGCGGCGGGGTGGCATTATGGGCCAGCTCCAGATTATAATTGGGCACCTTCGGGCTCAAATGATGCACATGGTGAAAACCGATGTTACCGGTAATCCATTGCAGCAGCTTCGGCAGCTTATAATAGGAGCTTCCTTCTACTGCGGCGTTGACATAGCTCCATTCCTCATCATGCTCGAAGTAGGTATCTTCAAACTGATGCTGCACATAGAACAGCCAAATGCCGAGAAAACCGGAGACGAACACAACCGGCAGCTGCACCAGCAGGAATGCCTGCCAACCGACAAGCATAATCATCGTACCGTACAGAGCCACTATCGAGACATTCGTCAAATACGTATTCATGCGTTCCTTGCGTCTGGCACCTTTGGCGTTGAAACGGTACTGGATCACGAAGACGGCAATGGGTCCGAGTACAAACAAAACCAGAGGGTTACGATAGATCCGGTAGTATAGTCGCTGCAGCGGTTTCGCGGCTGCATATTCATCCACGGTCATAATCCAGATGTCGCCGATGCCTCTTTTGTCGAGGTTGCTGCTTCCGGCATGATGTATCGAATGGCTGTGCTTCCACTGGCGGTAAGGGACCAGAGTGAGCACACCGGTTATTGTTCCGAAAATATCGTTCGCTTTGCGGTTCTTGAAGAATGAGCCGTGACAGCAGTCATGACAAATAATAAAGGTGCGGATGACAAAACCTGCAGCCGGAACGGCGAACAGCAGCGTCAGCCAGTAGGAAACAGATAAGCTGAAATAAGCAGCAGTCCATAGGAGCACTAGTGGCCCAAGTGTATTAATGAGCTGGTAGATGCTCGCTTTACGGTCTGTTTTTTCGTAAGGGGCTACGCTTTTCTTCAAGCTGGAGAGCTGGGATGTCTGGTTTGTAGTCATCGGGATCGTTTCCTCCTCGGATGCATCCATTCAAGGATACTTATCTCTCTACATTATAGAAAAAATAGTGTACCCCCTGTAAGTCACAAATATCAACCCCGGTGTATGACATATGTCATAGTCACCCCTGAAGAGATTGCCGCCCAGACTCCTTCGCCCTGACCATCGGCAGCAGAATCAGCATCGCGATGAGGAACAGTATGCCGCTTCCGGTGAATACCGTGAACAGCGAGAAGGCTCCCTTCAAATAGCCGGCGGCAGACATCCCGATCACCATGAAGCCCATGAACATCGGCCCCATAATACCGCCAACCCTGCCCATATAGCCGGCCTCGGTATTCCGCAGAATCAGTGTGTTGATGCCGATATGGATACACGGGTAAAAGAATCCGGTCAGCGTCTGCAGTGTGATCGTCAATGCTGTATGATGCGACCACCCCACGCCGACCGTGCCAGCTGCACTGACCAGCAGACCGAATGCCAGCATCGTCTGTGGCTTCACAGCTTTGCCTTTGCTCATAATGAGCATTCCGCCGAGCAGCATTGCCGCCCCGTTCGCCATCATGATCCACTGCAGGAACCCTCTGTCCCTGCCCAGATTCTCAATGATTACGAATACCCCCAGCGGCTGGATCAGCCCTGCGGCAAGCCCCGCAAACGCAAAAGCCGCGCCCAGATTCCTCAGCACCCGGCTCGAACGCACATAATCCAGTCCGGATTTCATTTCAGCCATGATCCCGTTCCGGAGCTTTCCGGCCTGCTGCGGCGCGTCTTTGGGCAGCAGGCCCAGAATAAGCGCAGAGCCAATGAACATACCGCCCATAACAGCCAGCGATACCTCAATCCCGTAATGATTATAGATGAAAGCGCCGATTACCGGACCAATCACCATAAAGAAAGCAGACAGCGACTGGAACATGGCCATCACACTCTGAAGCTGATCTTCAGGCACATGCTGTTTGAACAGCTTCATCGCAGAAGGCTGCGAGAACTGTGACAATATAGCTGATACCAGGGTGGCCAGCAGCAGTGCTCTCCACGATCCGGACATGACAACTACCAGCACCACAAAGACGGAACATGCCGATAACGCATCACTTATCATCATCGTCCGCTTGGGCAGCCACCTGTCCGCGAAGGTACCGCCTATAATGGCAAACAGAAAAATTGGAGCATATTCGGCCACCGAAATGAGCGAGACATAGAATGGATCATTATGCGTAATATCCGTCACGTACAGCAGAATCGCAAAGTTCCTCACCCATACTCCGAGCTGCAGCAATACCCTTGACATAATAATCGTTCTTACATATTTGTTCCTTAACACGATCTTATCCCCCATACATTAATATAGACTAAATAGATATATATCTAATCTGTTTATTAATATATAGATATTAAGTTATTTTGTCTAGTCAAAATATAGATTATTATTTCTCCTATCTATTTTATAACGTGGATGCAACTCAATCCCCTTCACACCATGGATGGATGCTGTTCCATAAAAAAAGTAACCGCTCAAGTGAATGATGCTGGAGCTTGTGGAGCTTGTGGAGCTTGTGCGGCTTGTTCAGCTTATAAGATATTAAGAAGACCACCGCACATTACTTCATTTAGATTACTTTTGGGCCGCCTCCAGCAAACAAACGCCCTTATCCTCCTCATTTTTCCGTGGTAGCACATTGTGTTCGATTTTTCGCATACATTTGGCCGGATTACCTTCGCGGAGGCACATTGTATTCGGTTTTTCGTATACATTTGGCCCGTCTACCTTCGCGGAAGCTCATTGTATTCGGTTTTTCGCATACATTTGGCCCGATTACCTTCGCGGAGGCGCATTGTATTCGGTTTTTCGCATACATTTGGCTTGATTACCCTCGCGGTAGCACATTGTATTCGGTTTTTCGCATACATTCGGCCTGATTACCTTCGCGGAGGCACATTGTATTCGGTTTTTCGCATACATTGGCTCTCCTTTGCCTCGTGCCGGTGAAATCAGAGGGGTTACTGCGATTATCTTCATCTCTATAACTAGAGTAAACGGCTGGTATGACCCAGCCCCTCCTCATCAAACCGTACGTGAGGTTTTCCC
>NZ_JUEI01000052.1:0-34677 GCF_000802655.2 Paenibacillus sp. IHB B 3415
GCGCCGGCACCGCCGGGAACGGCTGCTGCGGAAGCGCCGCAGCCGGAGGTCTCCGTCTATTTGTCGCAGAGCGGACAAATCGAGACCCTGCCGCTGGAGGAATACGTCAGCGGCGTGCTGGCGGCGGAGATGCCGGCGGACTTTGAGCTCGAAGCGCTCAAGGCCCAGGCCGTTGCCGCCCGCACATTCATTGCCCGCCGCCTGCTGGCTGGCGACCACAGCGGGGTACCCGTTCCTGAGGCGGATGTGAGCGATACGGTAAGCCATCAGGCTTACATCTCGCAGGCCGTGCTGGAACGGGACTTTGCGTCCGGCAGCAAGCGCGCCGGACTGGCGAAGCTCCGCCGCGCGGTCCTGGAGACGCGCGGGATCATCATGACCTATAAAGGGCAGCCGATCACGGCCTCCTTTTTTGCCTCCAGCGGAGGGTATACGGAGAACTCCGAGGATTACTGGAATGCTGAGGTTCCCTATTTGCGCAGTGTGGCCAGCCCCTGGGAGCAGCGGATTACCCCGAACCTCGCGGTCACCTACACCTTCAGCAATTCGGAGCTCCGCAGCAAGCTGGGGCTTACTGCCAAGGAGCTTCCCGCTGCGGCGAATCTGGCTGCCTCAGGCAAGGCCTTGCAAGTCTCTTCATCTTCGGCCGGATTGCCCGCAGAAGTGATCTCGCTGACAGCAGGACACCGGATCAAGAGGATCTCTATCGGAGGCACTGTGTTCACAGGCCGGGAGGTAAGAGAGAAGCTGGGACTTCGTTCGAGCCAGTTCACCTGGAAGCGGAAGGACGGGAAGGTGCTGATCACAACCTATGGGAACGGCCATGGTGTCGGCATGAGCCAATGGGGGGCGAACGGTATGGCGAAGCAGGGAAATACAGCCACGCAGATTCTCAAACACTATTACAGCGGGGTCTCTTTTACGGGAATCTCAACTCTTCTGAAAAAATAACTTGCAAGATACGTATAAAAGCGAAGCGCCCGGTAACACTGGTTACTGAGGTGATAACCATATGAATGAACAAGACAAAAACAAACCAAACCATGATGAATCTCTCAAAAACAAGCAGGGAGATTCAGGCGCTAAGCCTTCTTCATGGACCAGACTGTTATCCAAACGGTGGGTATTCCCGGCAGTCTACACGGCAGCAGCGGCAATTATACTAACCTTGGTGTGGGTCTATCAGGATGCCGGCCAGAAGCCGCTGAATCCGGACACCGCCGCGGTCGTTTCACAGGAAGGTGTTGCCGGGAATGAAACCGGAGCCCTGACCGGTGATCCGGAAGCCCTGGAAGTCGTAGCTTCAGCAGAAAGCCTGGCTTGGCCGGTAGCGAGCCCAAGTGAAGTCGAAGTGGTCAAACCGTATTATGATGAAAACGGCACAGAAGAAAATCATGTGGCGGCGATGGTGCAGTACAATAACACCTTTATTACCAACACCGGGATCGATATTGCCCGCGAGGACAACAAGACGTTTGATGTAAAGGCAGCTCTCAGCGGTGAAGTCACCAGAGTCGAGGATGTGGCAGTACTCGGTAAAGTGATCGAGGTTACATCTCCGGGTGATCTGAAGACAGTTTACCAGAGTCTCAGCGATACCAAAGTCAAGCAGGGCGATGAAGTGAAGCAGGGCGATACGCTGGCAACAGCGGGACAGAGCGAATTGGAGAAAGGTCTCGGCAACCATGTGCACTTTGAAGTGCACGAGGATGGCAAGATTGTGAATCCTTCGGATCTGCTTCCACAGCGCTGAGCCGAAATTTCCGCAGGGGGCGAAAGCCTCCTGTTTTTTTATTTTTCTACCCGAAATGGACGGCGGGGCCGGTTCTATCTGGAGAATGGAACTGCAAACGGCTCATAAATAGGTTGTCCGAGAAATAAAATGAGCCTTCCGGAGCTTGTCATGTCTTGAAAGCGCGAATATATAGGCCCGCCCCTCATATAATGTACCAAACTATCCACAGTTGGGAGGCGGGAGCGTGCACGATTACATCAAGGAACGTACGATCAAAATCGGACGCTGCATCGTGGAAACCAGGCACACGGTCCGGACCATAGCCAAGGAATTTGGCGTTTCAAAAAGCACAGTGCATAAAGATTTAACCGAACGGCTGCCCGAAATCAATCCGGATCTGGCCGATCAGGTGAAGCACATTCTCGAATATCACAAATCAATCCGTCATCTTCGGGGGGGAGAAGCCACAAAAATCAAATATAAGAAAACGACAGGCAAAAAGCGTGAGGTAGCCGTAGCATCAAAGCCATAAGATTTTCGGAATTTTAAGTAATAATTCAGCTTTATTACATTGTGTACACCCCCTAAAGTATGGTATTTTTAAATTTGGTACTATCTAACTATTCTCATTTAAAATAACACTTTGGGGGCTCTTTCATTATGCTTAGCAAGGATATCGGAATCGATCTCGGCACGGCCAATGTGCTCATTCATGTCAAGGGAAGGGGAGTCGTTCTGGATGAACCTTCCGTGGTCACACTTGAAAGTGATACGAAGAGAGTCCTTGCGGTTGGTGAACAGGCACGCCGGATGGTTGGGCGCACACCTGGAAACATAACTACAATTCGTCCGCTCCGTGATGGTGTCATTGCCGATTTTGCGATTACAGAAATGATGCTGAAATATTTTATCGACCGCGTCGGGGGCCGGACCTGGTATTCAAGGCCCCGTATTTTGATTTGTGCGCCTACGAATATTACGTCCGTTGAACAGAAGTCAATCCGTGAAGCCGCGGAACGCAGCGGAGCCAAGGAAGTTTTCATGGAAGAAGAACCCAAAGCTGCGGCAATCGGAGCAGGGATGGATATTTATCAGCCAAGCGGAAATATGGTCGTCGATATTGGCGGGGGAACAACGGATGTAGCCGTATTGTCCATGGGCGACGTTGTTACCGCCTCTTCGATTAAGGTCGCAGGGGACAAGTTCGACGAAGCCATTTTAAGATATATCAAACAGAAATATAAACTCCTGATCGGTGAACGTACAGCTGAGGATATCAAGGTTACAATCGGGTCCGTCCGCCCGGGCGGCATGCAGGCTGAGCTGGATATACGCGGACGTGATATGGTGAGTGGACTTCCCCAGACACTGACCATTACATCCGGAGAGGTTAAGGAAGCGCTGTGGGATCCGGTTTCCGCTATTGTGGCTGCGGCCAAGTCAGTACTGGAGCGTACACCGCCGGAGCTGTCGGCAGATATTATTGACCGCGGAGTCGTATTGACCGGCGGCGGTGCACTCCTTAACGGATTGGACGAGCTGCTCTCTGAACAGCTGCATGTTCCGGTCTGGGTTGCCGAAGATCCGATGCACTGTGTTGTTAAGGGAACGGGAATTATGCTTGACCATTTAGATAAGGTTGTTAAGAAAAAGTTCTAGTCTGCCGATAATAAATTAACAGCAGATTCAGGAAGGGACTGACCTCATGCTAAGAGGATTATATACGGCGGCTGCAGGAATGGTAACACAGCAGCGCAGACATGATACAGCGACACAGAACATTGCCAATTTGAATACTACGGGGTACAAGCAGGTCGACAGCGTCAGTCATGCATTTCCCGATGTGCTGATCTCGGCGATGAGCGGTGGCGTTACGAAGCCTGTCGGCCGGCTTAACACAGGGGTTTTTGCCGAACAGTCTGTTTCCCAGTATTTGCAGGGCGACCTTATCGAAAGCGGCAAAAACGCAGACTTCGCGCTGTCAACCGATTTGCAGGTAGAGGACCCGGATAATGCAGGCGCTTATCTTGCTTTTGACGGCTCAGGTAAATACATTAGTCCTGACGGCGAGGTAACTTACCGTCCGCAGGCGTTCTTTACAGTACAGGATAATGAGGGTAACAATTTATATACACGTAACGGAAGTTTTACAGTAGGACCTACTGGAGAGGTGCTTAGCTCCGGAGGATTCAGCGTACTGGACAGTAACGGTAATCCGCTGAGATTGACAGGCCCTGAGGATAGCCTTAAAGTGGACGGGCAGGGTAACTTGATTAACAATGCGACCGGACTGCCTTCAGGAACCCGGATCGGGATCAGTGTAATTACAAGACCGCAGGAGCTTGTACGTGACGGGAACGGCGTTTTCCATGCCGATGACGCGGAGGCCGCAGAAATCCGTTACTCCAATGCAACCGATAATTTGCAGGTGCGTCAGGGGTATCTGGAGAACTCTAATGTGGATGCCACTCAGGTAACGGTGGATATGAACGCCGCCTACCGGGCTTATGAAGCGAATCAGAAGGTAATCCAGTTTTATGACAGCAGCCTGCAGAAGGCTGTTAATGATGTCGGCAGAGTATAGACTGCTGGTGCACTAATGAAGTGAACCGGTTTCTTCTTAGTTATTAAGCTTTTGGGAGGTTAGATCTGTGAACAACTCGACAATCGGTGCCGCTGTGTCCATGTCCAGCCTGCAGCAGCGGCTGGATATCATAGCGGATAACATTGCCAATATGAACACAAACGGCTATAAGAGCAAAGAAGGCTCTTTCGAGGACGTGCTCACACGTGTGCAGCAGCAATCTAAGGACTATGACCAGCCTGGCCGCAGTATGCCTCTGGGCTTCAATATCGGCTTTGGGGTCCGTGTGCCTTCGGTTACAAGCAACTGGGAAGAGGGCACTCTTCAGGAAACGGGGAATCCAACGGATCTGGCGCTTCAGGGTAATGGATTGTTCGGAGTTCAGGTCAACGGAGCTACTGCGTATACCCGTCAGGGTGATTTCCATTTCACCCCGGATACCGCGAATCCTGACAATATGATGCTTGTTGATAATACCGGTAACCCTGTGCTGAACACAGACGGGAATCCGCTCACAGTGCCAGCCAATGTGAGTGCTGCTATTGACGAGAGCGGCCGGGTACTTACCAAGACCGGTGAGAATGATCCTGCTATTATAGCGGGCACACTTATGATTGTAGAGCCGCTGAGCAAGAATGCTCTGCGAGCTGTGGACGGCAACTTCTATACGCTTGCTGATGGTGTGACTGCACAGCAGGCGTTTGTGCAAAGAGCCGCAGGTGAAGCGAAGGATGTAGGCGTACGTACCGGGTATCTGGAGTCATCCAACGTGGATCTAAGTAAGGAAATGACCGAGATGATGCAGATTCAGCGCACCTATCAGCTTGCTGCCCGGGCGTTGTCCTCCAGTGACCAGATGCTGGGCCTGGCTAATAACATGCGCGCGTGAGGTGACGGAATGAGTCGTGAGAAGGTCAACAAACCGGAAGAAGAACAACAGCAGCCGGTAAGGCGGCGCGGAATTTCGGCATGGACCATTATCCAGTGGTTCCTGATTCCCCTGCTGCTTATTGCCGCGCTTGGAGGCGGCCTGGTCGTCGGTTACGTGATTCTCGGCAAAAAAGAACTTAGCGATGTGCTCCTGTGGAGCACCTGGAAGCATGTATATGATTTGGTGTTTGCACCATAAATAATCCCTAAATATAGGATTTCGGAAGCTCCCTTGTTGTGCAGGGGAGTTTTCTTTTTTATACTGAAAAATGTATAATGATGGCGTGCCCTAAGAGCGCCAAAAAGGGCCCTCTCCGCCATGCTGCCGCGTGCGGTGGAGAAAGCCCCTTATCTTAACCTCCACTGCTGCAGGTGGTGAAGGATAGTTATAGTTTTTGCCGAAGCTGCCCATATTTATGCAGGGCGGTGAAGAATAAAACAAAAGCGCTGCTGTAGGCGGAGGTTTTATAGACGCGGTTACATCCGAAGGGAGCTTTGCTGATCATGCTGGATATCAATCAAATTCAAGAAATCATCCCCCACCGGCCCCCATTTCTGCTGGTGGACAAAATTACTGAAATAGAAATGGGCAAACGGGCTGTCGGCATCAAAAATGTGACGGTGAATGAACCGTTTTTCACCGGACATTTTCCGGGATATCCGGTAATGCCGGGTGTGCTAATCACGGAAGCGCTGGCTCAGGTGGGCGCAGTAGCTATTCTGGGGCTGGAAGCAAACCGCGGTAAAATCGGCTTCCTGGCCGGCCTCGACGGCTTCCGCTTCCGCGGCCAGGTCGTACCTGGCGATACCCTTGTGCTTGAGGTGGAGATTACCCGGCTTAAAGGCAGCATCGGCAAAGGCCAAGCTACCGCTAAAGTGGAAGGCAAGATTGTAGCTTCCGGGGAAATTATGTTCGCACTCAGCTAGATCCTGTTATAAAATTATAAATTATAGATGGAGAAGGAGAGATTCACATGACTGGACTAAGCCCAAAGGCCGCAGAAACCTTAACACGCTGGCTGCAGGACCCTTCCGTTGACGAGAGCACCAAGGCAGAGCTGAAGGCTCTTGCGGATGAGCCGAAGGAACTGGAAGAACGTTTCTATAGAGACCTCGAATTCGGGACAGGCGGTTTGCGCGGAGTGATCGGCGCCGGCAGCAACCGGATTAACCGATATACCGTAGGCAGAGCGACACAAGGCTTCGCTAATTATATTCTGGGACAGCATACAGGAGAAGGACGTCCTTCCGTGGTCATTGCCCACGATTCCCGCCGCTTTTCGCCGGAATTCACGCTGGAAGCTGCACTTGTGCTGGCCGGCAACGGAATTGAGACGCATCTGTTCCCATCCTTGCGGTCCACACCGCAGCTGTCCTTTGCAGTTCGCCATCTGAAGGCCTCAGGAGGCATTGTGATTACTGCAAGTCATAATCCGCCTGAGTACAACGGGTACAAAGTGTATAACGCAGAGGGCGGACAGCTGGTGCCTGACGAAGCGGAGAAGGTAATTGCCAATATTTTGGAAGTGGACTCCTTTAACGGCGTAAAGCGTATTTCCCGTGAGGCTGCAGAGAGTGCAGGCTTGCTGCACTGGCTGGGTGAAGCTGAGGATGAAGCGTTTACGGATACAGTAGCCGCAGTCAGTGTCGGCCGTGAAGAGATTGCTTCTACGCTTGGCCGTGATTTCTCGATTGTCTACACACCGCTGCATGGGACAGGCAACCTTCCGGTCCGCCGTGTACTTGAGAAGATCGGATTCACCCAGGTACATGTGGTGCCCGAGCAGGAACAGCCGGATTCTGAATTCTCCACGGTGAAATCGCCGAACCCGGAAGAGCGTGAAGCCTTCACCTTGGCTATGAAGCTAGGTGAGGAACTGAATGCCGATCTGTTAATTGGTACAGACCCCGATGCAGACCGTATGGGTGCGGTTGTGCGGGACAATGAAGGCAAGTTTGTGGTCTTGTCCGGTAATCAGTCGGGCGCCCTCATGATTCATTATTATTTGAGCCGCCTGCAGGAGCAAGGCAAGCTGCCAAGCAATGGTGCGGTAGTTAAAACTATTGTGACCAGTGAGATGGGTGCGGCTGTAGCCAGCCATTACGGCGCTACCGTGTTCAACACGCTGACAGGATTCAAATATATCGGCGAGAAGATGAACCAATTCGAGCAGTCCGGCGAATACACTTATCTTTTCGGATATGAAGAGAGCTATGGTTACCTGGCCGGCAACTACGCCCGTGACAAGGATGCTGTCCTGGCTGCAATGCTAATCGCTGAAGCAGGGGCTTACTACAAAGCCCAGGGTAAGACGCTGTATGATGTGCTTCAGGAGCTGTATGCGCAATTCGGCTATTTCCTCGAAAGCCTCGAATCGCGCACCCTTAAAGGTAAAGACGGTGTAGCACAGATTCAGGGAATCATGAATGACTGGCGCACCAGCCCGCCGCATGAAATTGCCGGAGCCTCAGTTACAGAGGTGCTCGACTATTCACTCGGACTGAACGGTCTGCCTAAGGAGAATGTGCTGAAATATCTGCTCTCTGACGGCTCATGGTTCTGCCTGCGTCCTTCCGGCACCGAGCCGAAGATCAAGGTTTATTTTGCAGTCGTTGGCGAATCGCTTCAGAATGCCAAAGACAAAGTGGCTGAATTGACTAATCAGGTTATGGCCCGTGTAGACGGGAAATAATACTAAATATAGAACATGCCTGCGGAAACGGAGCTGCTCCTGGTAGAGGGACATCCGTTTCCGCTTAAATTTGACCACTGTAAGAGTGTTTGAGCTTATTATGACGGATTGGCAATTAGCTTTAAAGTGAAAGAGGAGGTACTTTTGGTGCATCAGAAATGGCAACGCTGGAATATAGCTTCGCGCAAATGGTTGTGGATTATCGTGGTGATTGGCCTGCTTGCTGCTCTCCCGGTTGTGTATGACCGTCTTCAGACGGAGAAGTCTTCCAAAACGGTTGAATTTGTCTTTGATTACCGCGATCTGGTCGAAGTAGCCAGCTACCGGGGGAATCCGCAGGATTATATCTCCGAGCAGCTCGACCGGCTGAAGTCTGCCGGTGTTCAGAGTATGGCAATATACGAAAGCACATTGGAGGATTTCCGCAAGGCCCGCCGCCTGATGCTGTGGGGAGCGGCTGATATCGCTAATCTGACCGATACTGTAATTCCTGAGAATGAGAACTATACATATGTCCTCTTTACCAGTGCGAAGAACAGTGGAACGCTCTCACCGATCATCCGGGATGCATTTGCCGGCTTGGATATTGCTACAGAAGAATGGACCTACCGCGGCCAACAGGGCCTGATTATCAAAACTCCCCTGGAGAATGCGACGCTCAAGCCGCTGCAGCCGGATCCGTCTACACTGGAGATGCTGCATGAGAAAGGCTTCAATATTGTGCCGCGCCTTGTGGATTCGCTGGCGTATAATCAGGAAGCTGTTAAGAATCTGCTGGACCGGTACGCGGAGCTTGGAGTCAAACGTCTGCTTTTCGAAGGCGAGTCTGTCAAAGGCTACTCCGATGATGCCGATCTGGCCAGTATCACTGCATTCGCTGATCTGCTGAAAGAACGCGGGATGGGGATTGCAGCCATTGAGAATATTAAGGTACAGCAAAAAGGCTTCTCCAAACTGGCCTATCTGCTGGACTATAACGTGACGCGGCTATACTCGCTCAGTGAGGCTGATTCCGGCCTGTCCACAGAAGTGATTGCCGACCGCTTTGCACTTGCTACGAAAGACCGTAACATCCGGATGATCTATCTTAATACGATTCCGTCACGGGATACATCCAAGGCACAGGTTACCGATACGCTCGACAATCTGGTTACCAGCCTTAGCGGGCCTGATGGTGCGGTTGCAAAAATTGAAGCTAACGGTTTTGAAATGGGACAAGCTACCGCGTTTGATGTGGTGGATTCCTCTTTCCAGCGTTATTTCAAATTAATTGCTGTAATCGGGGCTGTAGCCATGGTTGCACTCCTGGTTTCCTACTTTGTTCCTTGGCTTACACTGCCTGCATGGGTGCTGGGGCTGCTGGGCAGTGCAGGACTCATGGTTCTGAAGCCGGCGTTATTTGAACAAGCACTTGCACTTGCAGTGGCTATAAGTGCGCCTACCGTGGCTATGGTGCTGGCTATCCGCAAAATTAATGAAATGGGACCGCCGTTGCGTCCCAATGCCTTGACCTTTGCTGTGATGGGTCCGCGCCGCAGGCTGACACATAGTCTGGTTCTTTACGTCAAAACAGCGCTGATCTCGTTTAGTGCAGTACCCTTTGTAATTGCGCTCTTGAATAATGTCACCTATGCCCTGGTGCTCAATCAGTTCCGCGGCGTAAGTCTGCTTCATCTAGCACCGATTGGGCTGACTGCGCTGTATGTGCTTTTGTACCGTGGGGAGTTTGCCTTCAACAAGACCGGTAAGCTGCTGCGGACGCCGATCACACTCGCCATGGTCATTGCCGCCGGCATTCTGGGTATCGTAGGAATGTATTATTTGAGCCGGACCGGCAATAGCGGAAGTGTAAGTGCACCGGAGAAAATCCTCCGAACCTTCCTGGAGAACACAGTCGGTGTAAGACCGCGTAACAAAGAGTTCCTGCTGGCACATCCGCTCTTTATCCTTGGCGCATTTATGGCCTATAAATACCGGAATGCAGCATTTATTATGGTCATTGCGGTTATCGGCCAGTTGTCCATGGTAGATACCTTTGCCCATATTCATTCGCCGGTTCTGATCTCGCTGGTCCGCGGACTTTTGGGTCTGGGACTCGGTCTTATCATCGGCATTATCGCTATAGGGGTATGGCAGATCGCGGAAGGGTGTTGGAAACGATGGTCGCCTCTGCTCAAAAAATTATAATCTCGGGTTATTACGGATTCCGCAACAGCGGAGACGAGGCGGTTCTGCAGTCCATTCTGAACGCACTCCGTAAGCAGTCCGAGGCCGCTGGAATAACACTGACGCCGGTGGTGCTCTCCATTGATCCGGAATGGACAACCGCTACTTACGGCGTCGAATCCGTGCACCGGATGAAGCTGGGGGAAGTCCGGAAGGCAATATCAGAGAGTGCCGGGCTAATAAGCGGCGGGGGCAGTCTGCTACAGGATGTAACAAGCAGCAAGACTATTCCGTACTATCTGGCCATCATTAAGCTGGCCCAGTGGATGGGCAAGCCAACCTTTATCTATGCCCAGGGAGTCGGCCCGGTGAACCGCAAGCTGTTTCATCCGCTGATCAAATCGATTTTCCGTAAATGTGCTTATGTATCCGTGCGGGACGAGCAGTCCCGCCTGCTGCTGCAGTCTATGGGTCTGGATACGGGCAAGATAGATGTGGTCCCTGATCCGGTTATGGGCCTGACGCTCCCGGAAGATGCAAGTACAGAAACACATGAGCCGAGTAGCGATAATGCTCATGTCCATGATTCAGATAACTCTAATCTGCAGACAGCGCCTTATACCGTGGGCATCTCCGTCCGTTTCTGGGAGCAGTCGCGCAAAGAGCTGGATGCATTGGCTCAAGGCCTGGTGAAGGCATCAGCAGAGCTGCCGCTTCACTTACGTTTTCTGCCTTTTCATCATTCTGCGGACAATGAGGCTTCACATTATGTCATGCAGAAGCTGGGACAAGGTGTAGAGGAGCATGGGGGAACCGTCAGTATTTGCGAGGATGCGCTCCATCCGCAGAAGATGCTGCGTGAAGTAGGACAGTGTCAGGCGCTGATTGGCATGCGGCTCCACAGCCTGATCTATGCTGCCGGAAGACGGGTTCCGCTGATGGGAGTCTCCTATGATCCGAAGATCGACCATTTCCTTAAACGGATTGGGTGCCAGCCGGTAGGTTCGACAGCTGCGCTGGAAGGTGATATGGTTGCAGCGGGACTTCTGGAGCTGTTGAAATCGGGAGAGGCATGGAAGCGTGAGCGTGAACCGCTGATTGCTTCACTGGTTGAAGAAGCCGAGGCTCCGGCCCGGCAAATTGCCCAATATTTCCGCCGTAAAGGATGAGTGACAAGTGAAAGCAGATAGCGCGATACCAACAGTGCCAATTTTCGGCATTCGAGTATCCAAAGTTGATATGAAGACAACGGTTTCTTATTTGACGGAGGCGGTTCATAATCGTGTCCCCCACCAAGTCATTACCGCTAACCCGATCATGGTCATGGCGGCACTTGAGAATCCGTCGTATATGGAGATTATGAAATCAGCGGAGCTTGTAGTTCCCGACGGGACTGGTGTAGTGTGGGCAGCGGATTACTGCAAAGAGCCAGTTGCTGAGCGTGTAGCGGGTTTTGATCTTTTACATGAATTATTGCGCCAGGGTGAAAGCTACAATTGGAGAGTATATTTGCTTGGCTCAACCCCCGAGGTGATTCGCGAGACGACTTCTAGGTTACAAACTGGATATCCCGGCATTGTCATCGCAGGCTATCATGACGGGTTCTTTGGTCCGGATGAGGATGAGCAGATTCTCGCCGGAATTCTCGAAGCTAAGCCTGACCTGCTCTTCGTTGCCAGAGGGGCAGACAGCCAGGAGCCATGGATTGCTAAATATAAGTCCCGTCTCCAGATTCCGGTCATGATGGGCGTCGGCGGGAGCTTTGATGTAATCTCCGGCAAGAGCCGCCGTGCCCCCAAAGCCTTCCAGAAATTGAGGGCAGAATGGTTATACCGGCTAATTAAGGAACCTACACGTTACAAAAGAATGCTTGCGCTGCCGAAATTTGCAGTAAAAGTGGTACGAGAGAAAGATAAAGTGACAAAAGACCAGTAATTTGAGGATATTTACTGAAAAAATCCGTGTAACAGCCTAAAAACGGTATTGGAATTTGTTTTTGGTTCAGCGTATAATTCAATGCGGTAGAGAAATGGGGGTCGACTGAACAAATGTTAATCATATACATCGCCGGATTTATTGTGTGCATGGGACTTGCACTGCTTTTGACGCCGCTCGTTAAGAAATTTGCTATTAAGATCGGTGCGACAGATGTGCCTAATGCCCGTAAAGTGCATACGAAGATCATGCCCCGCCTTGGCGGACTCGGCATATTTCTGGCGTTTGTGTTAGGCCTGCTTGCCGTATTACCGATTATTCCGTATGACTTCACTCCGCGGGAGGCTAACTTCATCAAAGCGCTGCTCTGTGGCGGCGGTCTGATTGTGCTGATCGGCGGTCTCGATGACCGGTTTGAGCTATCAGCCAAGGTGAAGCTGCTGGGCCAAATTGCCGCAGCCTGCATCGTAGTTTTCGGTTTTGGAATTACTGTTGATTTCGTAAACATTCCTTTTCATAATAGCTATTCCTCACTGGAGAGCTGGATTGCCATCCCTCTGACGATCTTCTGGATTGTCGGCGTCACAAACGCCGTGAATCTGATCGACGGACTGGACGGGCTTGCAGCCGGTGTATCCGGTATTGCGATTGCCACAATTGCCGTAATGGCCTTCCTGATGGGCAATACGATGGTTGCCCTGCTGTGCTTACTGCTTCTGGGCAGCATACTGGGTTTTCTGTTCTTCAACTTCCATCCCGCCAAAATCTTCATGGGTGATACAGGCTCGCTGTTCCTGGGCTTCTGCCTGGCGCTGCTCGCGCTGCTCGGATTCAAACAGATTGCAGTGGTATCGTTTATCACACCACTCCTGATTATCGGGGTTCCTTTATCGGATACGTTCTTTGCCATCGTACGGCGCAAGCTGCAGAAGAAGCCGATCTTTGCACCGGACAAAGGCCACCTCCATCACTGTCTGCGTGAACTTGGCTTCAGCCACCGCCAGACCGTATTGATTATTTATGGCATCGCCGCCTTCTTCGGAATTCTGGCTGTCATCCAGACATCCGCTTCGCTGTATGAAGCCAACTGGGTTACGTTCGTGGTTATCTGCGTCATGCTCTTCTTCCTGCAGATTGGTGCAGAGATCACTGGTGTGATCAGCAAAACCAAACGCCCGGTTATTGATCTATTCCTAAGAATGCGCATGAAGCTGGATCCTGAGCGCAGTTCTAAATCGTAATTCTTCATTTGTCATTCATACCATTTTAATTGCAGTGATCATCGAACCTTATTCCTCTGGAGTAAGGTTTTTTATTTTTTTGCTAATTATTAGTCAATTGCTGTCCGATAAAAATTATAGAGTTGGTTAAGACGCGGAATGCTGCACAGGCCGACAATAAACCAAAAAGCAGTAGGAGGTTTCTTACGTGAAAAAAAGATTAAAGACGATAGGCGGCATGTTTTTATCGATGGTGATCCTGCTATCCACTCTTTCATCAGCAGGTGCTGTTTACGCAGCGGATGCCGCAACGGGCCAATATTTTCAGTTCACCAAATTCAGTACGACCCAAGCTTCTCCAACCGCGGTGAATACAAGCACAGTTGACGTAGAGGGGACATTCAATGGGGTTTCTGCGGATAGCATTTACTATCAGGTAGATGGAATTGTTAACGGGAGCATAGTTCCGGGAGCGAGCGGTGCCGACGTTAAGCCGATCATTGAGAACGAGAAAAACTTCCGTTTTCCAGGCGTTAAGCTAAGCCAGGGCCTTAACCGGATTACAGTTTACGGTACAACGGCTACGGGAAGCTTGGCCAGCGGTGAAGCCTATGTTAACTTTTCAAACGTACCTGCCATTTATAATATAGCTTTGCCGGATGGTACGTTGTTGAGTGCTGATACACCTACAATGGTCAATACAGCCGGACTGACCTTGACGCTGGAAGCGCCAAATGCCACTGAGGTTATGGTCAACAACACCAAGATGTTTAATGGCGGCAGCAGTACCTTCGTTATTGCAGATATTCCGCTGACAGCCGGCCTTAACAAGCTTACATTTGTTGCGACTACAGATTCGGGTACGCGTACTTATGCGGTGACACGAGAAGTAGTGTATTCGCCTATTGATAAGGGGACTCCGAATAAAACGAAGATTGGAACTTACAATTTAGATGATGGAAATATTGTGTCTGCGACAGGCGGGGCTACTCAGATCAGTGGTAAACTTACGGGCTCGATTACATTTAGAGTGTCTGAGGATACTGCAGAGCCTGATCTATCGGGATTGAAATTTACTGTTCGTAACACAACTACAAGCAGTGATGTGGTTGCTGGTGGAGCGACTACTATTGATGCAACTTCGGTCAAGTCCGGAGAATTCATTACTTTCAAGTATACAAGTATTAACGATGTTACAATTTCTACTAATGGTAATTATACAGTCGTTTTTAGTACTGATAATGGCACCTATGATGGCAAGAGCATTAATCCTTTGAATTTTACCTACCGGAATGCAAATGATCCTTCCATTACAGGTGTAGAACAACTGTATAGTCCTGTAGCGAGCGGCTCTACGAATGTAACTGTCAGCTATTCTTCATCCGGTGTATTCACCGGTAATTCCAATTTGTTCGAGCTTCCACTATGGTTAATGGTAAAGACCAGTGAGACAGCAACTGCTCCGGGTAATCTGGAGATTAGTTCGTATCAGAATGGAGCCAAGGTCTCTTCGGATCGGTTTGTTATCGAGGGATCCTCGATGAAAACTAAGGACGGCTATAGAGTGTTTAAGATCACCGGCCTGCCTACAGGCGAGCAAACCTTACAGATTGATTTAAAAAAGAACGGTTCTGCTGACATTATTGATACGAAGGTGCTTTCGGTTAATTACGTATCGGCTCCATTTATAGATGTAACCAACATTTATAATAACCAGGTATTCAAACATAGTGGTGAATTCACATCAATTAATGGACGGTTAGTGAACTTCCCGGACATAGACAAGTCCTCCGTTAAAATCACCATCAACGGAACAACGGTTGTCCCGACGATTGATGCGCTAACTCACGTATTTAATTATGCTATTACCACTGCTTCCGGTATTTCCCTAGTATCCGGGCCTAATAAAATTACAATAGCAGGTGTAGCAAATGGTGTTCCGGTCTCAACTAACCTTACTGTATATCTGTTCCCGGATAATGCTCCGAAAATTGATGGAGTTGTCCCTTATCCTGTCGGTAAGACGGCGGATCCGGATGGAGTGTTTATCAAAAATTCAAATCTAAATTACACAACTAACGAGTCTGCTGCAGATATTCACTTTGTCGCAAGCAACGCTACTCAGGTTGTAATTATGAAAGACGGGAAACAATACGCTGTAGTTGACTATAATACTGATAATTCCGGAGGCAAAACAGTAGGATGGAAAACAGAATCCAGTTATGTTATCCCACCAACCAGTGAAAATGGTGAATTCATAATTAAAAATCAGGAGCTGCCCACAACCGGCTTGCAGACCTTTGTGATTTCGGCGAGACTGGGAACAGCTGCTATTACTCAAACGCTGTTAATCACCCGTGAGGTTCCTCCTTACAGCATTCTTTCGCCTAAGCTTCCTAATGAAAGCATCATTAAGCAAAACTTCGTTGATGTAAGTATTCAGGCAGAAGGAGCTACGAGCATTGTTATTGGTAAGGAAGCAATGATCAAAGGGGCTAAGGATATCTTCCGCCTAGAGCTGAAGGGTCTGAAAAAAGGGAAAAACACAATCAAATTCACAGTGACAACAGGCACGACAAAAACGAACGGAACCTTTGATGTAACGTATTCAGATGAAGTGCTGCAAGGGGCGCAGCTAAAAACAACTCTTAGCTCTTCTGGCAAGCTCACAGCATTCCAGAATGCAGTTAGCCTTGTTTTTCCGAAAGGAACGATGCTGCGGGATGCTACACCAACGCCAGGGACAACGAATACACGGCAGATCAACCTGTTTAACGATCAATACATCCTGGTTGGTATTGCTGATAAGCAGGACGGACGTACCGTGAAACAATACAACCCGGTTGGTGAATTCGATGGAACAGGATACCAGGACGGCAAGCTGGCCGAAGTTCCTGCCAGCAGCTTGGCTGCTGCTTATATGACGCCAAAGCTTCATTACGGATATGCTTCAAATCTGTATTGGATTGACCCGGGATACTTTGTTTCAGCAACTTCGATTAATGATTATTCAACGGTAGTTGCCTCACATCCGTATAAGAAAGGCAATGAATCCTTCCTGGGGCATATGGGCAGATGGATGGAGCCTACCCAGCAGGGGAAGATTACGCTGAAATACGACTCGAACATTGTTAATGCTGCAACTTCTAATATCTCTGTATGGAAGAATGTTGACGGCACCTGGTACAACATGGGCGGAGTAGTTAATACAGGCAGCAAGACGATCACTGCTACTTTTGACGGTTTCGGGTACTACACAGTAATGAGTCTGCGCTACAGCTACGATGACATCGTATCCCATACGTATGCACGCAGCGAATTGGAGACTATTCTTTCCAGAGGGATTATGAACGCAAAGGATGCTAATGAGTTTGGTGTGTATGAGAATGTTACCCGTGGTGAGTTTGCTACCATGCTTGTCAAAATAATGGGTATACAGCTTGATTACGAGCCAAACAATCTAACCTTCTCGGATGTAGTTAAGTATAGTGACTATCACTGGGATTACCGGTATATCGAGACAGCCGTACGCAAAGGGATTATACGTGGGACAGCACCGAGAATCTTCTCGCCTAACCGTACGTTGTCCAGAGAGGATGCAGCGGTGATGATCGCCAGAGCGATGAGCCTTAAGCTGGGTAGCAATGCTACTGACCTGGCAGCCTTACAGAAGCTCTTTACAGACACGGGTTCAATTGGATCAGTTTACTCTGCACCTTCCATCCTTGCGGCCTACAAGGCTGGTGTGATATCAGGAATTGAGAATAAGCTGGTAGCGGGACAAAAGAAGGCGACTTACCGGTTTGATCCTCAGGCTAACTTTACAAGAGCGGATGCGGCTGTCATGGCACAACGCATCATGGCCAAAATGAAGAGATTGTAGTAAAACACCTCTATATATGAAGCGAAGAAAGCCTCTGACTCCCTGTTTGCGGGAAAGAGGCTTCTCTTTTGCATTTTCCATATACAAATCTTTGAATTGTGGGTTACTTTGCGTTACAATGGCCTAAGAAGCTGTAAGTACAACATTTAAAGCAAGAAGGAGAAAGCCATCGATGAAACCGATTTTATCAAAAGCACAATTGGATTACATGAAAGCAAAGAATATGTTTGAGAATAGAGCTAAGGTTATGGAAAAGGAAATTGCAGCTAAACGGGCGCTGCAGGAGATCACTCAGGAAGTAATGGAAGAACTTGTTCAAGCTACAGGATTCCATGATGCCTATAATGAACTGGTCATTTCCGAGAATGCCTTGATCGAATGGTCTCATACCACAATCAAACATGAGAAGAGCTACCGCGAGAACCGCGCAGCGATCGATGCTATGTATGAGAATGTGAACGCTAGTCCTGAGAAGCGTCAGGAATTGATACAGCTTTCCATGAAGATCCGATAGACCCTTTTGTATAGAAACAGGCTGCCGGCATAAGCTCGGTAGCCTGTTTTATGTTCATTATTAGATAAATGCGTTTGTACTATATAAATATGGGTAACTATTATTAACTCATTGAGCTTCTGTAATAGGAAATGTTTGTTTATTCTCTTAACAAATATTGCTTAATGACGTTTGGAAAGTGTCTATGCTATACTGATTCCCGTAGCCACCCAACATTAACAATAGTTAGTAGAACATACATAATGTATCTTCTACCGGAACGGGACCGGGAATACAAAAGAAAAAAGTTTTTTTTGAACAAAGCGCAACTTTCTCGAAACTATTGCGTTTAAGGTGTAGAGTCACTTGCACAAGGCAAATGCGGATTGGCCCTTAGAGGTACAACGTATTGCCGAATGGAAAAATTAGCTTTACGTGACTAGAGGCACATTGTATAATACTTAGGTAGAATTAGGAATCTAGTATTAGTCTGCCTTGAACCTGTTTACAAGTTTCTGTGATACCCGTCACAGACATTATTTATACTTAATATGCTCAACTCGGGAAAGGGGGTGCATCGGCTAATGAGTGACATGAGCTACCCAACTAAAGAAAAATCTCAGTTCATGAACGTCCAAGGAGGAGAAAAAAAGGTTATGAAGAAAATTTTATCCGTAGCATTATCTACAGCAATGGCATTCTCGATGTTTGCCTCTGTAGCATTTGGTGAAACAGCAAAAGCAACTCCACAACAGGCATTCGACGCTTTGGCAGCTAAAGGTATTCTCAATGGGTACCCAGACGGTCAAGCTCATCTTGAAAAAGATCTGACTCGCGCAGAATTCGCTAAGATCGTTACTAAATTGTTCGGTCTTACTGAAGTAACTGGCAAGTTGTCTTACAAAGATAAAGGTTACACTGCTACTAACTGGGCTGTTCCTTACATCGAAGCTGTTACTGCAGCTAACCTGATGCAAGGTCAAGATACAGTTAAAGGTCTCTTTAACTACAACGGTAAAGTAACAGTTGAAGAAGTAGCGGCTGTATTATTCCGCGCTTTGAAACTGGAACAACCTACAACAACTGATAACTCCGCTTCTGTATGGGCTAAGGGCTATGCTCAAGCAGTTATCAACGCTGGCCTGGTTGCTCAAACAACCAACTTCAAAGCTAACGCTACCCGCTCTTTGGTAGTAGAAACAGCTTATGCAGTTGATCAAATGTCCGTAAAACCTACATTGACTGTAGCTTCTGCTGAAGCAGTAAGCCCAACCAAAGTAGTTGTAACTTTCTCTGACAAAACAACTGCAAACGTTGAATTGACAACTGCTCTGGTAGCAGGCGTTGAAACTACAATTAACTTCAAGCACCTTGAAAAAGACTACACTGCAAAAGTAACACTGCAAGCGCCTAAGGTTGTTTCCGCAACAGCTCCAAACGCTAAGCAAGTGGTAGTTAAATTCAACCGCGCTGTTGATGTTGATACACTGGCTGAATCCAGCAAAGTTATCGACGGCGTTGTGAAAGTAACGAAGGTAGGAAGCAAGGATGATGAAGTTTCCAACGCTTATGTAACTTTCAATGCTGACAAAACTGAAGCTACTATTACTTTGCCAGGTGTCAAAGCGCTTAAAGGAAACTACACAGTTGTAGTAAGTGATGCTGTTAAGACAACTGCTGGTGAAGCTATTCCGGCTTACACACAATTGTTGTCTGTTGCTGATGTTGTAGCTCCAACACTTGTTAGTGTTACTTCTACAGCTAAAGCAACTACTAAGGATGTTTATGTAACTTTCAGTGAGCCAGTTAAAACTACTGGTATCGTTGCTTACGTAAATGGTTCGGCTGCTGCTGCGACTGTTCAGAATGATACTTACACTGAATTTAAACTTAGTGGAGTAACATTGGAAAGTGGTAAGACATATGATGTTTCACTGCTTAACGTAACTGACTTCGTAGGTAATGTTGCTAATCCTAATCCAATCAAATCAACAGTAACTGTTGTTTCCGATGTTGCTGCTCCTGTAATCAAGAGTGTAACTGCTGTAAGTGATAAATTTGTTGAAGTTGAATTTGATAAGAATGTTGACCGTGCATCTTTGGTTGGTAATGTTCGTCTATTGAATTCTGTTGGTGAAAGTCAAGGTACGTTTACTGTTGTTACTACTGACAACGGTAAAACATTTACACTTCAAACACCTCTGACTAGCTTCCCTTCAAGTGGAACCTTCACTGGATCAGTTGTGTTCGGAGCAACTGTTAAAGATACTTTAGGTAATACTTTAGGAGCTGCTTCAAGCCAGGCAATTACTTTCACAAAGGATACAGTAGCTCCGACAGTTACTGGAATCACTTATACTACATCTGGAACAGTTAAGGGACTGCAGTTGAAATTCTCTGAAAATGTTGTGTTTGGAGCTGGTTCTGCTACTCTGATCAACAATAAAACAGGTCAATCTTCAACAATCGCTAGTACTGTAAGCGGCAGCGGTAAGACTTTTACACTGACTGGAGTTAGTGTTGCTCCTGGTGAATATACAGTTCGTCTACCAGAAGGATTATTTAGAGATAAATCATTCTCTGCAAACAAACTTGCTGCAACTGTACTGACTGTAACTATTGGTTCAGAAGCTACTGATGGGGATGCTCCTGTACTGTTCGCTCGGGGTATTAAATTTAATGATAGTACAAAGGCTGTAACTGAAACAGTTTACGGAGATGCTACTATCACTGTTGACCTGTTCGATGCAAGTGGCCTTAGTGTTCCAAGTGTAATCGATGCTAATAGCTATACACTGGATGACAAAGCTCTGCCAAGCGGTTCTTTCGTAACTATCAGAAATCTTGACAAAGATGGTAATGAGGTTGTAGGAAGCGCAGAAAAACCGGTTTATGCTCGTGCAATCGTTCATATTCCAAGTTCTTCTATCACCGAAAGTAAGAATGACTACAAATTTGTTGTTAACGGTGTTACCGATTCAGCTGGAAATGCCATTGTAGCAGTAAGTGATAAAGGTACATTGACTAGCAGAATTAGTCCGCTTCTGACTTCTGCAGTAATTTCGAGCGGTAACTCTTATGAGCTTATCCTTGGATTCTCTAAAGAAGTAACAGATTTGGATAAACAAGATCTGGAATTCTACATCAACAATGACATTTCTGCTTCTAACGTTCTTAATCAAGACTTCTACAAAGTTACAAAGATCGTTAATGGATCGGATAAAGGTAAATGGTCTGTTACCTTCTCCAAGAAAGCTGTTGATTCTAATGCAGCCCTTAATGATGAGTTGGATCTGAATTCCAACAATGTTAACAGAATTATTGTTAAGATTGCTAAGAATGCACAAGTACACGACAAAGATGGCAACATCATCACTGACGGTACTGAAATTTCCGCTAAGTAATCTCCGATTACCGAAGCAAAGAATAGCCTCTTCGGAGGCTATTCTTTTTTTATAGCCATTTATCCAGAGTGGAGGAGGAATTTAGTTGAAAACGGTTTGGAAAGTCTCGATGTCTGCGGTACTGTTAGCTGGTGGCCTATGGGCAGGTTCGATGCTTAATATTACAGCTGAAGGTGCCGGTGTAGGTTCACAGCCAGGCACAGCAGATGATCCTGTTGTCACCAAGAGTTATGTAGATCAACAGATTCAAAAAGCTTTGCAAGGTGGGACCATTACTACACCAACGCAAGCTCCAAGTGCAACTGCAACGAATGCGCCTGCCGCAACTGCAGCTCCGACACCTGTGCCAACTCAAGGTACTGGAAATACTGGAACCGCTGGGAATGCCAGCGAAATCGTTGATGTAAAACCCGGCCAGACTCTAATTGCCGGTGCAGGTGCAGAATTTATTGTCCGCGCAGGTAAGGCGATTATTTATTCCCAGGATGCTAACGGTGTCGCTGATCTGACAGATGGTGTAGATCTGGCAAACGGCGCGGCTGCTCCTACGAATCACCTGTTATCTTTTCCACGGGATGGACGCGGAATCACGGTGCAGAACGGTCAGACATTAGGTCTTGTTGTTATGGTCCGCGGTTCATACACTTTGAAATAAGTATTTGCACATCGTATTGGTAAGCAGTAAACTAATGTTTTCCTTCTTATATTAAGAATGCCCTGTAATATGCATGAACATACACCCGGAACTCATTCCCACAGCTGACAAACATTGAGCGGACTGAGGCCTCTGGAATTCGCACACAATACTACCTGTAATCTTAAAAAATTCACAGGAGGTGCTGTAACATGGCACGTACTAATCGTACAGTTGTACCAGAGAGCCGGGCAATGCTGAAACAAATGCAATATGAGATCGCTTCTGAATTTGGATTATATGGAGCATCATATGGCGGTGGCATGGATACGGAATTTGCTTCTGAGCTGGGAATGACGGGCGGGGCCGGTGCAACCGGTGGTACTCCGTATCTGGGACACCTTACTTCCAGAGATAATGGATCTGTAGGCGGGGAAATTACAAAGAGGTTGATCAAACAGGCGGAGCAGTCTCTTTTCGCATAAGCTGCCTTCAATTGACAGCAACCGGTAAATAAGATAATATGACTTTTGAGGAAAGCCTTAGACCTTTTCCATGCGGAAAAGGTTCATTTTTTGAATAAACCGGCTTATCAGTCTTTATTATTCTACTTAATATATTTGGCCTGTTAATTACTAAGGTGCCCCCTTATACAGTGTCAGACTAACAATATGGGAGGTAGTTGTACATGTCTATTAAAGGGCGTCATTTGTTTACTTCTGAGTCTGTAACAGAGGGACATCCGGATAAAATCTGTGACCAGATATCCGATGCGGTACTCGATGCATTTCTTGCTAACGATCCCAATGCCCGGGTAGCCTGCGAGGTAGCCGTAGCAACAGGCCTCGTGCTTGTTATTGGGGAGATCAGCACCAAGTCCGAATATGTGGATATCCCGGCAATTGTACGTAATACGATTAAGGAAATCGGCTATACCCGTGCAAAATATGGTTTTGATTTTAACACTTGTGCAGTGCTTAGTTCATTAAATGAGCAGTCTGCTGACATCGCCCAAGGGGTAAATGCAGCTCTGGAGAATCGGGATCCTGCCCTTGTAGCTGAAGAAACGGCTAACATTGGTGCTGGTGACCAAGGGTTAATGTTTGGTTTTGCTACTAATGAAACTCCTGAACTTATGCCGCTTCCGATTGCTTTGTCGCACCGGATTGCCCGTCGTTTGGCGGAGGTTCGTAAGAATGGAACTCTTGAGTATCTGCGCCCGGATGGCAAGACTCAGGTAACAATTGAATATCAGGATGAGAGACCGGTTCGTGTAGATACGATCGTTGTTTCCACGCAGCATGCGGAAGAAATTTCTCTTGAGCAAATTCAGGCGGACATTAAAGAGCATGTTATTCTGCCTGTTGTCCCGGCTGAGCTACTGGATGAAGCTACTAAATATTTCATTAATCCGACAGGCCGCTTTGTGATTGGTGGTCCTCAGGGTGACGCCGGTCTGACCGGGCGCAAAATCATCGTTGATACATATGGCGGGTATGCGCGTCATGGCGGCGGTGCATTCTCCGGTAAGGATCCAACCAAAGTAGACCGTTCTGCAGCTTATGCTGCACGTTATGTAGCGAAGAATCTGGTTGCTGCAGGCCTTGCTGACAAATGTGAAATTCAACTGGCTTATGCGATTGGTGTAGCTAATCCTGTCTCGATCAATGTAGATACATACGGAACAGGCAAGATCAGTGAAGAGAAGCTGGCGAATCTTATCAGCAGCAACTTCGATCTTCGTCCGGCAGGCATCATCTCCATGTTGGATTTGCGTAAGCCTATTTATAGACAGACCGCAGCGTATGGACATTTTGGCCGTACAGATATTGACCTTCCTTGGGAACGTGTAGACAAAGCAGATATGTTGAAAGCCCAGGCAGGGATCTAAAAATATAAATTTAACTATGCCCGTACAAGCCCCTTCATTGAAGTGAGGAGGTCTGTACGGGCTTTTTGTGCCTTCTTATAAGCGAGGGGATGATGCCCGTGCTGCTTGAGGCTATCTTCTAAACTTTGGAAGCCCTTTAACCGAAATATAACAGTATAGAAGAAATGCTCGAGTGGCTGAAAGGAGCTTTATTAAGAATGAACAAGAAATTATCAATAGGGACGGCTATTATCATTGCAGGCAATCTGCTGTTTGGTCTGGGCAGTCCGGCTATCGGTGTACATACATCTGCGGTATATGCCGCTTCGGAGTTCGGAATAACAACATCTCCAGTTAATGGTGCTGCTTTTGTGAATGTAGGGGCTTCTTTGGGACTTAAATTTGACCGTCAGGTTATTCCGCAAACGGGGAAAATCACAATTACAGAGCAGGACTCCGGAACAATGTTTACGGAAATTGCTATTGGCAGTTCAGGATTGATCGGCAATTCTACTAATTACGAAATCAAATTAGGCTCCAGCTTGAAGTTAGCGCCCTATAAGACATACAGTGTGAGTGTGCCTAAGGGGCTGTTCAAAGATAGCTCAGGTAATGAATCGGCGCTAACTAGCTGGACTTTCACAACGGCTGGAGAGAGTAATCCGGCTATTGTAGCAAGCAGTTTGTTTCCTGCGAACAATTCTAGGGTGGAATCCGGGGCATTAACTCAGCTGAGTCTGCGGCTATCTGGAGTTCTTACAGGAGGAGGAGGTTCCGTCAGGCTTATCTCTTCTGCGGATAACTCTGTAATACAGGAATTTATCATCAGGGACGGAGAGCCCAAAGTAGGGCTGTTGAGCGATGCCACTTCCACTTCTGTTACATTGACTCTGGCCAATAAGCTTCCAGCAGGCGGGAATTATTATGTGCTTATCGATTCTTACGCGTTTAAAGATGCCAATAATACTAATTTTCCGGGAATATCGAGCGGTAACGGCTGGAGCTTCTCCACGACCGGTATCGGTACAATTTCAGTATCCACGGCCCCGGCAAATGCTTCATTTGGTGCATCGGCTAGCGGAGCGATCAAACTGTACTTTGACCGTCCGATGAGTCCGGCAGCCGGAGCGATTTCTGTCTCACCAGGTACTCAGGATGACTCTAGAACGAGATGGATTAATGTCAACTCGACGAGCGTCACTGGTGGGGGAAGTTCGACGATTACACTGCTGCCGGCCTCGGCGTCCGCGCCACTGTTGAACGGTACGTTGTATACAGTTACAATTCCGCAAGGAGCTTTTTATGATCAGGATGGGCATGTATTTCCAGCTGCAGGTTCTTATTCATGGACGTTTACAACGGCTTCTCTTACAAGTTTGTCGGCAACCGCTATATCGCCAGCAGACCGGAGTGAGTCGGTAGAGTTATCTAAGTCGATCACACTTAGCTTTAACAAGGAAGCGGTCTATAATAGTGCCGTCACTAATGGAGTTGTTCTATACAAAAGCAATGGAACAAAAGTGGCGGCAGCTGTCCAGCAAGGTGCTACAGCAAAGGACTTCATTATTAAGCCGACCGCAACTCTTGAATCAGATACTATTTATTATATAGATATCGCTAAGGGGGCATTTACGGATGCGGGAGACCCCAGCTCACAATATGAGGGATTGAGCGGTACAAAATCATGGAGTTTCCGCACTGTAGCTGTGGATAAGACAGCCCCGCTGCTTACGAACGCAACGCTGGATAATAACCGGACGATCCGTTTGAAATATAATGAGACGCTCAATTCATCGATAGCTTTGCTGGCATCCAGTTTCACGGTCAGTGTGAATGATGAGAATCGTACTGTAGATAGCGCTTATGTTCAAGGCGACAGTGTCTATCTTACTCTTAGTACAGGGATAGCCGTAGGGCAGAATGTAAAAATAAGCTATACTGGCGGAGTGCGGACCATCCAGGATACCAGCGGCAATGCAGCAGTAACCTTTTCTGCACTGCAAATTACCAACAGTATAGAATCATCACTTCCTACACCTAAGGAAGGCAGAATTACAGGCAAAACGGTGACACTGACCTTCAATGATACGCTCAAAACAGTATCCTCTTATGCCCGGGAACAGTTTATAGTAACATCTGAAGGATATTCGCTCGGAGTGGATTCAATCAGATCTAGCGGAAACACTGTATATATAACGACGGGGGCGGAAGCTGGAAATGGCGAGGTCGTAAGGGTATCCTACTATGCAGGCTCGTATCCACTGCTCAACTCGCTGGGACAGAATATTGCCGATTTCTCTGAGTTTAATATCCGAAACAGCAATGATAGCGTTGCTCCAGTATTTCAGCATGCGACGGGAAGCGGAACTAAGCTTGTGCTGACTTATAATGAAGGCTTGGCAGAGAGCAATCTGCCGATGAACAGCCAGTTCTCAGTGCTGGTAGGGGGGACTCCTAACTATGTCACCAACGTGGCAGTGAGCGGAAGTAGTGTGAAATTAACACTTCAGAGCAGCCTGGTTATTGGGCAGACGGTGACAGTCTCCTATGTACCTGGCGTTAAGGGCATAACCGATCTTAACGGCAACCGTGCAGCCTATGTTGATCTTAAACCAGTCGATCTTAGCGATATTGTAGTATCGGAAATCAGCAGTGCAACGGTGTCAGGGAATGAGCTTACACTAACTTTTGCCCAAAGCATGCTGACTTCTTCAGTGCTTAGCACCTCCCAGTTTGCGGTTCGAGTGAATGGGACAAGTATGTTAGTGCAGAGCTATACTCTAACAGGGACAGTGCTCAAGCTGGTGCTATCCGGTTCTGTGACGAGTGGGCAGACAGTCGATCTTTCTTATACCTCAGGTACATCTTTTATTAGAGATCTCAACGGTAATGCACTGGCTTCCTTCTCGCTGCTGCCGGTGAAGAACCTCACTGGAGTTACGACCGTAACAACGGACGGTAACCGGCCGTCCTATCTGGCTACGCTGGAGGCTAGTGAATTTGGAGAAGCGGTTCCTCTGCTCAAAAGCGATTCTTCAGTGATAGCGGCAGATCACTCCATCTACAGCCAAAATGTCAAAAGATACAGTCTTAATGCGGAGAGACTAGCTACCAGTTATACTTATTTAAATACACAAGGGACAGCTGCTCTGCTATTTGAGGTTCCTTCGACAGAATTAGCTGCATATGTTACGGTACCTCTGCAGCCGTTAATGGATGCATTCAATCGCAACAAGGCTTCTACCTTTGGTATACGCTATGGGGATCAGATCTTCAGTGTTGATCTCGGAAAGGTAGATTTGAACGGAATTGTGGCCAGCCTCAATACAACTGGCAGTAATATCTCGCTTATCTATCGTATAGAGAAAATGCCATCAGAGGCTTTTGCCCCATTTGCCCAAAGACTGCAAACTCAGGGGCTTACAAGTATAACCCCTCTTGCTGATCTTCGTTTGGCAGCATCGGTGACGGGTAATTATAGCAACGAGAATGCTCTTAGTTTACCCGGGAAATATTCGGTGAGAACGACAACTCCTAATAATAGTGAGCAGACTTCTGTAGCCAGATTGGATCTTTCCTATTACGATGCCGCTTATCTCCCTACAACAAGTATTACTAAAGGGACTTATACGGTGATGCGTGCTTTGACCAGCGGGAATCAGATTGTGGGAGCATTCACCTCCACGCGCTCTTTTACTGATATGGGTACACACTGGAGTAATACAGCTGTAGCGGAACTGGCAGCCAAGAATATTATCGACAATAGCTATGGAAGCCAGTTTAAACCGGAGCAAGCCATTACCCGCAGTGAATTTGCTGTTATGCTGAGCAGAGGACTAGGTCTGCCAGGGGACAGCGGGACAGCGCAGCGTTTCACGGACGTGCAGTCGTCCAGCCAAACCGGCGATTACATCGGTGCAGCAGCGAAGGCCGGTATTATAACGGGGAACACAGACGGGACCTTCCGTGCGGGGGATAAGATCACCCGTGAGCAAATGGCAATTATGATGGTGAGGGCAATGGAGTATACAGGACAGCCTATAACGCTTAGCGCATCGGTTATGGATACCCTCAGTCCGTTTAAGGATAGGGCGAAAATTCTAAGCCAGAGTACGGAATTCGTAGCCAAAGCAGTCAAAGCAGGAATTATCCAGGGGATAAGTACCACGCAATTTCAGCCGCAAGGCAATGCTACCAGAGGACAGGCTGCTGTAATGCTGCATCGGATGCTGAAGATGGCAGGTTATATGTAAGTGAACTTTATACAATAATGGAGCATCCAGCACAATGTGCCGGGTGCTTTTTTGCGCGGCTGCTTGAGGTCTGATATAACTCGGTATAGTCTGAAATCCCTTCTAGTAATCTCTTTAAATCGCAACTTTTCAGCTGGAAATCAGTCTATTAAAGATGTAGCCTAATAATAGGAACTGATATCCAGATATTGATAGTGAGATTGAAGAGTACAAAATAGATGGGAGAGTAACGCTGAAATGAATGAGCTTTTCATGGGGAAAAAGAGTAAAGAGCAAGTAAATAAAAGTCAATGGTCTCCTGCTAAAAAGTGGATCGCGGCATCAATAGCAGGTGTAATATGGATCATGCCGGTTATCGGAAATGAAGGCATCGGATGGTTAGGCTCAAATTCCGCTTCAGTAGCGCAAGCTGCTACAGCCTCCTTCTCAGTGACAAAGCTGAGCGAAGAAGTCATTACTTCAGGCGCGATGATGATGAAATATAAATTTACGACCGTGCGGTCCGGCAAAAGTGTAACAGGGCTGGCTGACGTGGTTCGGGTCGATCTGAATAACCCTTATGTTTCTGTAGATGTAATGACGGGCAAAGGCGGTAATCTGACTACGCGGCAAAGTACCGGAGGAATGGCGGCAGAAACTGGAGCAGTGGCCGCAGTTAACGGGGATTACTTCAATACCGGCGGGGAAGGTGCACCGATCGGTGGTCAAGTATCAGGCGGGGTTGTAGTATCTACACCTTCCCAGCTTGATGGAATGTATGCTTTTGCTGTGACCAAAGACCGTAAGCCGGTTATTGATGAATATACATTCGAAGGCATGCTGACTGCTGAGGATGGTTCACAGTTTCCGTTATCCGGCATCAATAAAGGGGCCTATAACCCTGAGGGCGGCAGTTCCACCTACAGTCATGCCAATGCCGCCTATATCTACACAGATGCCTGGACAGCGCTGGAGCGGCCTAAGAACAGCTCTACGACGCCTACAGAGGTACTGGTAGAGAATGATATCGTTACCCAGGTTTCCCCTGACGCTGCCTTGCCGATAACCGTGCCTAAAGGGGCGTACATTCTGCGGACTCACGGGCTTGCAGCCCAATTTGTAAAAGCGCATCTGGTTGTAGGACAGAAGCTAAGCAGTGTCTACACGCTTCGTTCCAAAACTACTCAGCAGGAGCTTGACCCATCCACACTGCAGATGATGATCGGGGGGCATACCATTCTGGTAAATAGCGGGAAAGCGGCGACCTTCTCCCGCTCCACCAGCAGCATCGGCGGGTATCGTGCCCGCACAGCTCTGGGTTATTCAGAGGATGGACGATATGTATATGTCATTGCAGCCGAGAAAAATAACAATAGTGCAGGACTGTCTCTGACGGAGCTGCAATCGTTCATGACCAATATCGGTGTCTGGAAAGGGATTAACCTGGACGGAGGGGGCTCTACAACGATGGTAGACCGTCCGCTTGCGGAAACCTCCACTACCCTTACCTTTAATACAGAATACGGCACAGAGCAGCGCAGCATCGTTAACGGCCTTGGTGTATATACTTCTGCTCCACAAGGTGAAGTGAAAGGAATTAAAATCAGCGGCAGTTCTGTATTGTTAATCGGTCAAAAAGCTACGTATTCTCTAAAAGGCTATGATACTTACTACAATCCAATTGATGTAGCTGCAGCTAATCCTGCCTGGAGCTCCAGCGGCGGCAGTGTTACGGTGAATGCAGGGGAAGCAACCGCAGTCAAAGCGGGAACTGTTAACCTGAAAGCTACCAGCGGTTCGGCCAGTGCAGAGACCAAAGTGACCGTTCTGGGCGGAGAGGATCTGACAAGTCTGATTGCCGGCACCTCGACAGCACCGCTTATAGCAGGAGCCTCGGTATCTGTTCCAGTTAATGCAGTGTCGAAGAGCGGGGCAACGATTGCCGTCCCGGCTGCATCGCTGAAATGGGAGTTTATCGGCTTTAAAGGGAATGTAGGTGACGGTAAGCTTACTGTGGAATCTGTGGATCCGGGGGTAACAACCGGTTATGCCATTTCCCGTTATGACGGCTTCAGCACAGCTGTTGTGTTCTCTGCAGCGGCGTCAACGGCTTGGGAGAATTTCGAAAATGCCACGTATCCATTTGCCTTCACAACCAACGCGGCAGGGGTAACGGGAACTGCAGCAGTTGTCCCGGGCAGCGCGGAACGGGCTGGCTCGAAGGTATTGTCGCTTAGCTATGACATGACGGCTGGCACTGGAAAAATGTATGCTTATGCCCAGTTCAACGGGACAACGGGCAAGAGTATTCCGGCAACGGCAACATCTATGTCCGTAGACGTGATGGGGGATATGAGTCTTAACTGGCTGCGTGCAGAGGTAACGGATGCCAGCGGGGCAACAGCGTATATTGATCTGGCCAAAGTGATCGACTGGAATGGCTGGAAGAACCTCAATATTGATCTTTCCGGCTCAGGGATTAAATTCCCGGCTTCCCTAAAGAGACTTTACGTGGTAAATGTAGAGGAAGGCCAGGATGAGCGGGCTAAGACCGGTACGGTAGCCTTTGATAATATTTCCTTCGTTATGCCTTCGCTGTCCAGTGAAGCCGGATTGCCAAAGGGAACGGCGTCCATGAGTATCGGAGCCAAGTCGATGCTTGTAAACGGCACAAAGCAGGCGATTGATGTAGCGCCGATTGTAAAGGATGGCAGCACGTATGTGCCGATTAAATATGTGCTTGATGCCTTTGGCGGGAATGCCATATGGGATCAGAATACCAAGAAGATCATGGTGCTTCGCGGAGCGAAAGCGCTGGATCTGACGGTAAACAAGAAGGAATTCCTGCTTAACGGGAAACGCCAGAGTGCTGATGTAGCGCCTTTAATCCTGAATGGCAGGACTTTAGTACCGCTTAGACTCGTGACAGAACAGCTAGGACTCACTGTAAAATGGGAACAGATAACGAAGACCGTAACTATCGAATCGTGATATGTTAGTATAAAGGAAAGCCTTTAATACGATCCGATAGAAATGGGGCAAGCATCCGTGGAATTTCAAGCCGATGCGATTGATCGCGTCATTAAGAATACCATCGACGTGATGGAGAGCAGCAAGTATCAGATTTTTGAAATATTGCAGGTTGCACGTGATGAGCTTGCTGCACTCACCAAAGAACTGCAGCGGGTTATGGAAGAAACGGATGAAACATTGCAAAAGGTAGACAAGCTGGAGCTGCAGTACCACCGCTCCCGGATCCGGGACTTTGTCCGCTACACGGAGAAGGATATCCGGGTTGCTTACGAGAAAGCGACGGAGCTTCAGTTAGAGCTGATGATGACGAGGGAGAGGGAAGCCTACCTGCGGAGCAGACGGGATGAGCTGCAAATGCGGGCTCGCAGTGTCGAAAATTCTGTGGAGCGGGCCGAATCGATTGGTTCGCAAATGAGCGTTGTCCTGGAATATCTGTCTGGAGAACTAGGTCAAGTGACGAGAATTGTCGAATCTGCGAAAAACACGCAAATGGTTGGACTCAAAATTATCCAGGCCCAAGAAGAGGAACGGAAGAGAATTGCCCGGGAAATTCATGATGGTCCTGCTCAAATGCTGGCAAATCTAGTCCTAAGGACGGAAATTGTAGAAAGAATGCTGGTAAAGCAGGAATTTGGGCTGGTACAAGCCGAAGTAATAGACTTAAAGGGACAGGTAAGGTACAGCCTGGAAGAAATGCGTAAAGTGATTTTTAATCTCCGTCCGATGGCCCTCGATGATTTAGGACTGATTCCGACACTCCGGAAATACGTGCATGATTATGAGGAGAAGACGAAGATCCGCACTTCTTTTGAAACAAGGGGGAAAGAGCACCGGCTGTCTTCAGCGATGGAGGCTGCAGTCTACCGTCTTGTTCAGGAAGCTTTGTCCAACGCGGCGAAGCATGCCTATCCAAGTTATGTTCTGGTGGAAATTACGTATCAGGCACAGTTAATTAAGATCGTAGTGAAAGACAATGGCTTAGGCTTCAATGTGAAAAAGATCAGTGAGCAAGCCAACCGTGAAAGCTTCGGGCTGGTGGGAATGCGTGAACGTGTGGAATTGCTGGAAGGTAGAGTGGAAATACAGTCAGCAGAGAACCAGGGCACAACAATCATAATTCACATTCCGACGAATGTGGACAAAGGAAAGGAGTAATGTGATGGAAAACCAGAATTCTGGAAAATCGCCCATAAAGGTTCTTTTGGCGGATGATCATCAGTTGTTTCGTGAAGGGCTTAAACGTATTTTGAATATGGAGGACGACATTGAAGTCATAGGTGAGTGCGGTGACGGCATCCAGGTGCTTGAATTCTGCAATATCAACAAGCCGGATATCGTGCTGATGGATATTAATATGCCTATTGAGAACGGTGTGGAGGCTACACAGAAGCTGCGGGAAATGTTCCCGGATGTTAAAGTGATTATCCTCTCGATCCATGATGACGAAAGTTACGTCTTCGAAACTCTGCGCAAGGGTGCGAATGGATATTTGCTGAAGGATATGGAGGCAGAGTCGCTTATTAATGCGATCCGCTCTGTATGTGAAGGCCACGCCTTCATTCATCCCAAGGTAACCGGCAAGCTGATCAATCAGCTGCGCCGCATGACGTATCTTAACGAGACAGGTGCCATGGCCGAGACTCCGGTTAAGGAAGCAGGCGTGAAATTTGTTGCAGGCGACAACAATCCGCTGACCCGCCGCGAAGCAGAAGTGCTGCGCCTTATGGCTGAAGGCAAGAGCAACAAGATGATTGGGGAATACCTTTTTATCAGCGAAAAAACCGTCAAAAACCATGTCAGCAGCATTCTGCAAAAGATGGAAGTCGACGACCGCACGCAGGCTGTTATCAATTCGATCAAATATGGCTGGGTAACATTATAATTCACACGTAAACTTTTAACTGAGCGTTTTGGAGAATCCTAATGATCCTTATAAAACGGTACATAACTTGATTGCAGCCGTCTAGCTGCAGTCAAAGTATTGTTTCAGTCCGCATGATATTCGAATTTTGCAAAATGCTGATTTAAATATGTACCCGAAACCGGAAGCTTTAATCTGTCTTCTTGCAGGAAGGCGGAAATTCTGTGCTTTGCGATATATATAGAGTCAAAATAACCGGGTCAGCTGTCCCGGCAGGCTGGGCTGTCACCGTCCCTTTATCACCGGCATATAGTGTCGGTATAAGAGGGAGGTGCATCTCCATGATCGCCCAGTTAATCTCGATTGTGTCTATCTATGCATCCGCAGCAGCCCTTGTTCATATTCTGCATCGCAGGGAAGAGAGCCGGGAGGCAATGCGGCCTGGAAAGCGGCTTCATTATATTCTGATCACCCGCAATCATGAAGCTGTTGTGGAATGGTATATCCGAATGCTCGCAGTTTATGCTTTTTGGATGGGCAGACCGCTGTATGTCACTTTGATGGATGATGGTTCCTTGGATGGAACGCTGGCGGTTGCCTCAAGGTTAGACTGCAGCGGCTCGTCTATCAGGTTCGCCCCGGTAATGCCGCACTACAACACTCTTGGCGAAGCGGAACACCGGAAGGAAAACGTACTGGATCTGCGGACACAGGAGCAGCCTTTTCCGCTGAAGATGATGCGGCTGCCGGGAAGCAGGGGATACGGATCGAAGCATGGCGAATGATAATTAAATATGTCGGCAACGGGTGAAGCACACTCTCCAGTGATGGGGGAGTGTGCTTTTTTGTGTTTGATGAGCAAATACGGATTGCTTAGTGGTTCAGCCGGACACCAAACTTAAGGTCAGCTGCTTTAGTTGTATTTCGTGCAGCTATTATTCAGATTTAGATAGGATATTTGGAGATAGCTGCACTTCGTACATTTATTATTGCGGACATGAGGCCAAACTGCGGTTTTCCCGGATTTTAGTTGTACGTAATACACTTCAGTGGAGAGATAGGCTGTTACAGCAATAAATAGTTGCAGTAACTGCAGTTAGGCTATCTGCTGTTCAAGTACAGCTAAATCCAAACCTGACAGTGGCCGGAGTCCAAAGTTTTGCTGTAGACAGGGCTATCGCGGAATAGAAAAATAAAAAGTTTAATTAATTTAGTGTGGATTCGGGGGGGATCGTAATCTATGGTCTCGGTGATGTGCCACTTTGAAGGAGAGAGGGAAGGATTTGATGAGAGTAGCAGTATATGCCGTAGAGTGCTATGGCAGCTGGGAGATCCGGGTTTCACTAAATCTGGCTGTGGACAGGTTGTGGTGGAAGGGTGAGGGAATGGGAGGTGAAGGCTGGGGCGGCGGGCAAGCGGACAGTCTGGTGCTGCTGTCACCATCGCTCCCGTTAGGCTGGGGGGTGAAGCTGCGGGAGGGCTTCAGAGCTTCACCGGCCATGACGCTATGGAAGAAGGAGGACTGGGAAAGGTATGTTGTCCATTGCTTGAAGGCTGAAATCAGGCAAGAACAGGAGGAAGGAGGTCTGCGGGAAGAGGAGTGGCTGACTGCGAGAATTATCAGTGGAGAATCCATGCTAGACCGAACGGGAGGAGGCGCGAAGGAGGTTGCGATTTCCGGGAACTATGGTGGTCAGCCGGTATTTCCTAAGGAAAGCTTGTTGGGATGGGGCGGCTCCGCTGCATTGGCAACGGCGGCTAATCAGTTGGCAGGAGCACTTGCCGGCCGCTCCCTGCTGCAGGGCGAAGCGGAAGCTTTAGTGGCAGAACGGATGCCTGAGCTGGCAGAGAATTGGCCCGCTGCAGCGCAGCTGGCGCATCTTCAGGGACGGATAAGGATTGAGGCTGCAGTTGCCTATAATAACCTGAAGCAAGGCGGGGGAGTGCTGGGGTGGGGGAGGAAGATTAAGCAGAGTGGGAAAGAGACGGAGCGGACAGACAACC
>NZ_JUEI01000053.1:0-30761 GCF_000802655.2 Paenibacillus sp. IHB B 3415
ACCGAAGGGTCCTGGGAGAGTAGGACGCCGCCAAGCACATGAGCCATTGTTGAGCAATCGACAATGGCTTTTTTGTATACTTTTATACATCGACAATGTATAGACGTTAGGGTGTTAAATTATGGATTATTATATAATTTGTCCACTGCACACGGACTTTAGTCCAAGAATTCGCTTACCCGGAGCAAGATTTCTTAATACCTTATCAGAAGATGTAATATTCTTGACAGGCCAAAAGCCCTTTGCTAAGATAGCTCTAATATATTTTTGGACAAGCATCTCAAACCTTAACTGAAGACACTATTATGTATAACTCCCAAGCCTTTACCGCTGTCTATCCGGTATGGACTTGAAGCAGGAGTTTTTTTATTCATAAGTTAGCAGGCAGGTGGAGAAAAGAATATTTCGAGGAGGAATGACCCAGGTGTGGGAAGATAAGTTTGGTAAAGAAGGATTCACTTTTGATGATGTGCTGCTGGTTCCGCGTAAATCCGAGGTACTGCCTAAGGAAGTGGACTTAACCACTGTACTTAGCAAGAATGTGAAGCTGAACATCCCTTTGATGAGTGCAGGTATGGATACAGTCACGGAAGCAGCTATGGCGATTGCTATTGCCCGTGAGGGTGGGATCGGCATCATTCATAAGAATATGTCCGTGGAGCAGCAGGCGGAAGAGGTGGACCGTGTGAAGCGCTCCGAGAGCGGCGTTATTACCAATCCATTCTCACTTACGCCAGACCACTGGGTATCCGATGCTGAAGTTCTGATGGGTAAATACCGCATTTCAGGTGTACCTATCGTAGATGAAGGCGGTAAGCTTGTTGGTATTCTGACTAACCGTGATTTGCGATTTATCCACGATTTCAATATTCAGATCAAAGAAGTTATGACTCATGAGAATCTGGTTACCGCTGCTGTAGGTACAACCCTTCAGGAAGCGAAAGGCATCCTTCAACGTCACAAGATTGAGAAGCTGCCGCTGGTGGATGAGCACAATATTCTTAAAGGTCTCATTACTATTAAAGATATAGAGAAAGCTATCCAGTTCCCTAACGGGGCCAAGGATGCTCAAGGCCGTCTGCTTGTTGGAGCTGCAATCGGTATTTCTAAGGATACATTTGAACGCACAGAGGCATTGGTAAAAGCTGGTGTTGACCTAATCACAGTAGATTCGGCACACGGACACCATATTAATATTATCGACGCGGTCCGCCAGCTGCGCGAATTGTATCCTGATCTTACTATTGTGGCCGGTAATGTAGCTACAGGTGAAGCTACCCGTGAATTGATTGAAGCCGGAGCATCCGTAGTTAAGGTCGGTATTGGACCCGGATCGATTTGTACAACCCGTGTAATTGCAGGTATCGGCGTTCCTCAGGTTACAGCAATCTATGATTGTGCAACGGTTGCCCGTGAATACGGGATTCCAGTTATTGCTGACGGGGGAATTAAGTACTCCGGAGAGATCACCAAGGCAATTGCTGCCGGAGCCGCTGCAGTGATGATGGGCAGCTTGTTCGCCGGTACGGAAGAGAGCCCTGGGGAGTCGGAAATTTATCAGGGACGTAAATACAAGGTATACCGCGGAATGGGCAGCATGAGCGCCATGAAGCAGGGCAGTAAAGACCGTTACTTCCAGGATGATGATAAGAAGCTCGTTCCTGAAGGGATTGAGGGCCGGGTTGCATTTAAAGGGCCGTTGTCCGATACTGTTCATCAACTGATCGGCGGATTGCGCTCAGGTATGGGTTACTGCGGTACGAAGACATTAGAGGAACTGCGTAACGATACCTCATTTATCCGTATCACAGGTGCGGGACTTCGTGAAAGTCACCCGCATGATGTGCAGATTACCAAAGAAGCGCCGAACTATTCCCTGTAAACCGGGAAGAATCGCATATTTTTGCGGACAGGCAGGACTAAATTCGTCCTGCCTGTCTTTTTTTGCAGATACCCCTGTGTTAGAATAGAACAAGCACTGATCTGAGGATTAAAGGAGAGTTAATCATTGAAGTACAAGCGGAAACTAAGTAGTAAGCAACTTGTGATGAAGACAGCGACAGTAGGTCTGCTTTTAAATATGCTAGCATTCCCGGCAGCGTCTGCCATGGCAGAGGCGGTAAGTACACCGGCTACAACTGAGGCTGGGACTCCATCGACAGCGGCAACACCTGCCAAAACGGCAGTAACCAAGGTTCCAAGCGTGGAGTCACTGGGACTGAATGTAAAATCTGCAGTATTGATTGAGCCTACTACAGGCGAGGTCCTGATGTCGCTCAATGCCGATCAGCCTATGCCTCCAGCGAGTATGACCAAGATGATGACAGAATATCTGGTTACCGAAGCCGTAAATAGCGGCCAGCTATCCTGGGACGAGAAGGTTATTGTACAGGAGAATGCATCTAAGCAGACCGGATCGCGGATTTATCTGGCTGCAGGTGATGAACATACGGTTAAAGAACTGTACATAGCGATGGCGGTAGGTTCTGCTAATGATGCCACAGTAGCTTTGGCGGAGCTGGTCTCGGGTTCGGAGCAGCAATTCGTAACACTGATGAACGAGACTGCCCAGAAGATGGGCATGAAGACCGCTTTCTTCATTAACTCCACCGGACTTGACCGGGCGGACATGCCGGAGAAATTCCGTCCGCAGGCTGAAGGCGAAACGGTCATGTCTGCAATGGATGCAGCCATTCTTGCCAAAAATATTGTAACGGATCATCCGGACTTCACTGAATTTACAACGATCCAATCCTATAAATTCCGTGAGCGTGACACCAAACCGATGATTAACTATAACTGGATGCTGGAAGCCAACAAGGATATTGCTAACTTCAAAGCCTATGCTTATCCGGGTCTCGACGGATTGAAGACTGGACACACCTCCAAAGCCGGCAACTGCTTCACAGGTACTGCTGTGCGTGACGGCATGCGTCTAATCAGCGTAGTTATGGGAGCTGACTCTGAAGCACACCGTTTCACGGAAACGAAGAAGGTGCTTGATTTCGGCTTCAACAATTTCGAGATTAAGCAGGTGGTAGCGCCTAAGGCTGTCATCGCCGGTACTGAAACGGTGCCTGTACTCAAAGGCAAGAATAAGGATGTACCTGTTGTGACGGATGCGGGAGTTACGTTCATGGTACCAAAGGGTACGGTTTCTCCACAGATCAAAACTACAGTGGTGACGAACGACCCGGCAACCTTGATCGCGCCGATTGCCGGAGCCAGCAAAGTAGGTAAGGTCACTTATACCTACCAGATCGAAGGAATGTCTCAGGTTCAGGAGAAGACGGTTAACCTGATTACTGCCGAAGAAGCAGAGAAGGCTGGCTGGTTCAAACTGCTGATGAGAGCAATCGGAGAATTTTTTGGCGACCTGTTTACAGGAATTAAGAACTTGTTCTAACCGCACGGCAGTCTAATGCCAGCATTACGACAAAATCCCAGTAAATAGGTTGTATATATCACCGCCTTGCGGTAGAATTACAAGTTAGATTAGGTTAGATCATTCGGGAGGCTTAGACATGGAAACAGGAACATCGCGAGTTAAAAGAGGCATGGCAGAAATGCAAAAAGGTGGCGTCATTATGGACGTCATGAATGCAGAGCAGGCAAAAATTGCTGAGGCAGCGGGCGCAGTAGCCGTTATGGCTCTGGAACGTGTACCTTCCGATATCCGCGCAGCGGGTGGTGTAGCACGTATGGCCGATCCTACTATTGTAGAAGAGGTTATCAAGGTAGTGAGCATTCCTGTTATGGCTAAAGCCCGTATTGGCCATTATGTAGAAGCCAAGGTTCTTGAATCCCTCGGTGTTGACTATCTGGATGAGAGCGAAGTGCTCACGCCGGCAGATGAAGTGTTCCATATCAATAAACGTGAATTCACCGTTCCTTTTGTATGCGGAGCCAAGGATCTTGGGGAAGCCCTGCGCCGGATTAACGAAGGAGCTTCGATGATCCGTACCAAGGGTGAGCCGGGAACCGGCAACATCGTTGAAGCCGTCCGCCACATGCGCTACATAAACAGTCAAATCCGCAAAGTGACTAACCTCTCGCTTGATGAGCTTTATAATGAAGCCAAGACACTGGGTGTTCCTTATGAGCTGCTGCTGGAGGTTCATCAGCTTGGCAAGCTGCCTGTCGTTAACTTCGCTGCCGGCGGTGTAGCTACGCCTGCGGATGCCGCGCTCATGATGCATCTTGGTGCTGACGGCGTGTTTGTCGGCTCCGGGATCTTCAAGTCCGACAACCCTGAGAAATTCGCCCGTGCCATTGTAGAAGCGACCACCCACTTTACAGACTACAAGCTGATTGCTGAAGTGTCGAAGAACCTTGGCGCCCCGATGAAGGGGATTGATATTGCCACTTTGACTCCGGCTGAACGTATGTCGGAACGCGGCCGTTAATAGAGAGAAGGCTTCCGGATGAGAATAGGAGTGTTGGCGCTGCAGGGCGCTGTAACAGAGCATATTGTCAGTATTGAGAAGACAGGTGCGCAGGGTCTGCCTATCAAGCGTGTAGAGCAGCTGGAAGAGGTAGAGGGACTGATTATTCCCGGCGGCGAGAGCACGACCATCGGCAAACTGATGCGCAAATATGGCTTTATAGAAGCTATACGTGAGTTTGCGGGTCAAGGCAAGCCGATTTTTGGTACCTGCGCCGGTATGATTGTCCTGGCCAAGCACATTGCCGGAGGCGAACCCGGTCATCTGGAGCTGATGGATATTACCGTTGCCCGGAATGCCTTTGGCCGCCAGCGGGAAAGCTTTGAATGTGATCTGGAGGTTAAAGGGATTGCTGAGCCGGTACGTGCGGTGTTTATCCGTGCTCCGCTCATTAACGAGGTGGGTCCGGATGTCGATGTGCTTACCATCTATAAGGATGAGATTGTAACTGCACGTCAGGGCAACCTGCTGGTATCCTCTTTTCACCCGGAACTGACTGATGATTACAGGCTGCATCAATATTTTGCCGACATGGTAGAGGACAGTATTGCAGCCAATCCATAGAACTGCATATAAGAACATCCTGACTCTTTCAAAGCTGTAAACAAATCAGCATTTTGAAAGAGTTTGGGCTGTTTTCAGGAGGGAAACTTTGTGTTAGATGTTAAAGTATTGCGTAGTGATTATGCCAGAGTAGAAGAGGCCCTTACTAAAAGAGGGAAGTCGCTCGATTTGATTGCCGGCTTCCCGCAGCTTGATCTGCGCCGCCGTGAGCTGCTTCAGGAAACAGAGGGACTTAAGAACCGCCGGAATACCGTATCCGGAGATGTAGCCAAGAAGAAGAAAAATGGAGAACCGGCGGATGATTTGATTGCAGAAATGCGTACGGTTTCCGACCGGATCAAAGAGCTGGACGATGAAGTACGCGAGCTCGAAGCTAAGATTGATGAATTGACCATGAGCATTCCGAACATTCCGCATGAATCGGTGCCGGTTGGAAAGTCCGAGGAAGACAATGTTGAAGTACGCCGCTGGTCGGAGCCCAGAGAGTTCGGATTCACTCCGAAATCACACTGGGAGCTGGCGCAGCAGCTGGATATCATTGATTTTGAAGCGGCAGCCAAGGTTACGGGTTCCCGGTTCGCCTTCTACAAAGGGCTGGGAGCAAGACTGGAGCGCGCTCTAATCAACTTCATGATGGATCTGCACAGCGGAGAGCATAACTATGAAGAGATGCTGCCTCCGTACATTGTCAACAAGGACAGCCTGTATGGAACAGGACAGCTGCCGAAGTTCGAAGAGGATTTGTTCAAGCTGCGTGATACAGAATATTATCTGATCCCTACAGCAGAAGTGCCTGTAACGAACTACTACCGTGAAGAGATTCTGACAGCTGGTGATCTGCCGAAGTACCATGTAGCCTACAGCTCTTGCTTCCGTTCGGAGGCCGGATCTGCGGGGCGTGATACCCGCGGTCTGATCCGCCAGCATCAGTTCAATAAGGTGGAGCTTGTGAAGCTTGCCAGTCCGGAGACCTCCTATGAGGAGCTGGAGAAGATGACAGCCGATGCTGAACGCGTCCTACAGCTCCTGGGACTGCCTTACCGCGTCCTGCTGCTGTGTACGGCAGATATGGGCTTCACATCGGCGAAGACGTATGACCTGGAGGTGTGGCTGCCGGAGAGCGGAATGTACCGCGAAATTTCCTCCTGCTCCAACACCGAGGATTTCCAGGCCCGCCGGGCCAATATCCGCTTCCGCAAAGAGCCCAAGTCCAAGCCGGAATTCGTGCATACGCTGAATGGTTCTGCGCTGGCCGTAGGCCGTACAGTAGCGGCTATTCTGGAGAATTACCAGCAGGAAGACGGCAGTGTTCTGATTCCGGAATGCCTGCAGCCGTATATGCGTAACGTGAAATCCATAAGCACACAAACTGCTCAATAATTATAGTTGCATATTATTTGGTTGGTGTGTTATAATTCCTAATGCATGTGAAATTTAGATGCATTGGAGAGGTACCGAAGCGGTCATAACGGGGCGGTCTTGAAAACCGTTAGGGTGCAAGCCCACATGGGTTCGAATCCCATCCTCTCCGCCATTCCTTTACACTCAAAGATTTGCAGATAGAAGCCGTCTCCTTATGGGGGACGGTTTTTTGTTGTATCCTGAGGATTCTTTTGAAATGAACCTGTCTCAAAGAGAATAAAAAGCTCTCTTTCTCGGCAATGTATTAGAGAAGGAGGATGATCATAAAGATGGACCGACAATTACAAGTAGATCAGCAGAGTCTGGTGTCTGCCTGGCAGGAGCGTCTGCCTGCACTGATGGAGGATGGGGACAGCTTCAGCGTGCAGGGGGATGCGGCGGACCAGAACAGTCTGCTTATTCATTTCAATGCATCCGGGCGTCAAGGGTATTCCCTCGATTTCCGCTGCACCTATGTGGATAGCCGCGAGGTTGCTGTGGATCTGCTCGATGCCGAGCAGGATGGACGCGTGGCGGACGAACGTACGGATGCCGTACAGCTTTTGGCGCAGCAGTATACCCGACAGATTCATGAATGCGCGCAGGCGCTTCAGGGCTTAACCAATCCATAGGAGGCGAACAAAGTGAGCAAACCAAAAAGCATGCCGGTACCCGGTGTACAGCAGGATAATCAGGGACCGCGCAAGGAACATCATTCATCAGGTCCTGAGCCGTTGTCCGGTTCAAAAAAGGTAAAACAAGCTAACCACGTTGACCATAATAATCCTCAGGGCTGACCCTAGCCGGAGATGAAAATGGAGAGAAATGTTTCTCATATTTGCCAAATGGTTTATCATTAGGGAGGGGAAAGAATTTTTCACATGGGAGAGGAGAACAATAATGAATAAAAAATGGGGGTTATCCGCTGCCGCATTGCTGCTCACCGCCGCAGTAATTCTGCCGGGGTGTGCAAAGAAAGAGGCGCCGAAAGAGGCACTGTCCGCTGCTGCAAATAAAGTTGCGGCGATGACATCGTATGAAATGAAGACGAAGCTTACCGTTAATGACCTGACGATCGACACAGGTACAAGTGAAGCTGATGCTACAACGGGTCAGATTCTCAGCATGCTTAAGAACGCAGAGCTTACGGTTGAAGGGGTCTACCAGGCAGAGCCGATGCAGACAGAGCTTACAATGGTTCTGAATCTGAAGGGGGATATGGCGATGTCCTTCACGGTTCCAATGGTAATGACAGCAGAGAAGTTGTATGTCAAAGTACCTTCCATTCCGTTCCTGCCGATTCCTGAGACGATTGTGAATAAATATGTAGAGCTGGATCTGAAGGAGCTGGCCGAGCAGGAGGGGGCTGAATTCAACCCTTCGGCTATGGACACGCAGAAAGTGCAGAAGCTGTCTAATGAAGTGATGAACACATTACTGGGTGAGTACGACGAAGAGAAGTACTTTAACGAAATCAAGCCTAAGGAAGCCGGCCTGCCTGAAGGGGTTGAAGCCAAACAGGTTGTCCAGTTCCAGGTAACGAATGATAATGTCAAAGAGGCGCTCACCATCCTGGTGAACAATGCGCTGCCTAAGATCATCGATATTCTCGGCAAGGATGAATACAAGGAACTGCTGAAGATCGATGCTGCCGACTTGGCTAAAGCGAAGGAAGAGCTGCAGTCCAGTGAAGCACGCGCTGAATTCGATAAGGATCTGGCTGAGCTGAACACGCATCTCACGATTAACCAGTTCCATCTCAACACGGCGATCAATGACGATAACTTCCCGGTGTATCAGGATATGCTTATGGATATCAAAGTGAATGATCCTGAACAAGGTGAGAATGTTGCTCTGTCTATGACCGCTAGCAATCAATACAGCAAGATCAATGAGAAACAAACCTTCCAGATCGGAATTCCGCAAGGCGAAGATGTGATTACACTGGAAGAGCTGCAGCAGCAGTTCGGAGCCACAGGCACTTATTAATAAATACTGCAGCAACACAGAAATCCCGTATAAGCGAACCTTCGCTCATACGGGATTTTTGTGCTGCTTGCCGGCGGCTCCGGCAGATCAGGCTATTGCTCCTGTGGAAGAAAATCTTCAGCCAGAATGGCGTAAGTGCGGTGGTCCTGCCATTCTCCGTTGATTTTGATGAAGCGGCGGGCAAGCCCTTCAGCCTGAAAGCCGTTCTTCTCCAGGACTCTGCGGGAGCCGTCATTATGAGGCAGGATAGCCGCCTGCAGCCTGTGAAGGCCGAGGGAGCGGAAGGCATAGCCCAGGATCAGATGCACCGCTGCGCTGGTATACCCTTTACCCTGCATATCATAATCAATAAAATATCCGATATCGGCAAATTGTCCGACACCCCGTACCACGTTAGAAATGGTAATCTGGCCAATCAGCTCGCCGCTGAGCAGATAGATGCCGAACATATAAGCACTATCCTGCCGGGCATCCAGGATGCGCTGGTTAATCAGCTGCCGCTGGCTCTCCAGGGTGAAGTAGTCATTGTCGCGGAGGGGTTCGAACTGCTGATGCTCCTTGCGGTTGCGGTGACGGAGGTTAAGCAGCGCTTCGGCATCCGTGAGCTTCAGCAAAGAGATATAGATTCCCTGCGGCGTATTGTACAGCTTAATAGACATGGATCGTCCTCCTGGTCAGAATAGAATGATATAGCTGATTCGTTTCATTAGAGCTTGGCGGGTCTTTGCCGCAGCCGGCGGAAGAACGAAGTCAGCAGCTCTGCGCATTCTTCCTGCAGCACACCCTGGATGACCTCTGTACGGTGGTTAAAACGCGATTCCTCCAGCAGGTTCATCAGAGTGCCTGCACAGCCGGCTTTGGGATCAGGAGTACCGTAGACAGTGAGCGGGACTCTGGCCTGCACCATGGCTCCTGCACACATGGGACAGGGCTCCAGGGTCACGTAGAGCTGGCAGTCGAGCAGACGCCAGGAATTAAGGGCCGTACTCGCTTCCCGGATGGCAACCATCTCCGCATGGGCAGTGGAATCGAGCGTGGTCTCACGCAGATTGTAGCCGCGCCCGATAATTTTACCTTCACGGACAACCACTGCCCCGATCGGCACTTCACCCAGTGCTTCTGCTTTGCGGGCTTCGCCTATTGCCTCGTTCATCCAATATTCATGAATTGCCCGCTCGTCTGGCGGCAACTCTTCAAGTCGTGTATTCAAGTTCATCTTCCCTTCTAAAATAGCCCCTTGTACAACGAACAAATATTCGTTCTTAACAAATTGTGGACAACTCTGTGGATAAAGCCCGACTTATGCACAAAATTGTACACATCGCGATTTAGCAAAATGTTTATATGTGCATAACCTGTGGATGGTTTCCTACTTATTGTAGAGAAAGTGTCTGAAGAATTCAATATGTTCCCCAGGTTATCCCTGTTTGAAATGTCTTTTCAAATGGAGAGGCAAAAGGTATGATAATTATGAATGCTCCGCTAGGATTTACCAGCGGTAAGAGGTGAACAATACGCTTGTCTATAAAAACGAAATTATCGGCTATTATTTTCGGCTCGGTACTCTTAATCCTGTCGCTGAATCTTACACTTAATCTATATGCCGTCCGGAATAATCTGCGTAATGAAAGTCTGAGTAATATGAAGATAACTGCCATGCAGATCGCTGTTTCGGTTGAGCAGAGCAGTTATAGTTCCAACTATGTGCAGCATAAAATTGCCCAGAACCTGAGGATGACCTCTATTCTGGCTTCACTTGAGCTTGATCCGGATATCAAGAATGTGGACAATAGGGAGCTGCAGGCCTTGGCTATCAAGCTGGGCGTGTCTAATATCTCGCTTCTGGTCAAGACTGATAATGATATTGTTGTAGCCAAGTCATCAGATCCCACAGAGATCGGACTCTCGACCAAAGGCATGGGGTACTGGTATGTGGCTTTTTTGGAGTTGTTTGCAGGCCAGCGGGTATCCGTTGACCAGGGGCAGACGATGGATAATTTCTGGTCCGGCCCTTTCGAATATTCAACCTCAAATCCGGAGTACATTGATAAATGGGGTTACTATTATGATGGCACCAGCAACTATATCATAGATCCTTATATCCGCAGTACTGCCGTAAGCGATTACGTCAAGATTATGGGACCTGACGAAATTATTCAGGACTCCAAAGCTGTGAATCCCGGTATCCTGGAGATCACAGGGTTTAATCCCAAAACGTTCGGATCGCCCAGCATGCTGCCCGATGGCAGTGACCCGGTCAATGTGAAGCTGCGCAACCGCCCTATTCATTATGGTACGTATACGTACGGCAACGTTGCACAGGATAAAGCGGCAATACGGGAAGCGATCAACGGGGGTGAGCCGGTAACGCTGTATACGGAGGTTCTGGGCAAAAGAGTGCTCAAGAGCTTCATTCCAATCAAACAGCCGGGAGCCGACGATTATGTAATTACTGTGGTTATGGATTACTCGCTGATCTCATCCGTAATTAAAGAGCAGCTGTTCAATAATATCACCACGTCCGTGCTGCTGCTTATTATCTTTTTCCTGGCCAGCTATATTATGGCCGGCTTCGTCACGCGGCCGATTCAGGATATACTGGCTAAGGTGAATGATGTGGCCAAGGGCAAATTCGAGCCTCCATTAAATGTTGAGAGCCGGGATGAGCTCGGACAGCTGGCCCACCGGATCAATGCGATGACCTCCCACCTGCTGCAGCACACGAACCGGCTGGGTCAGACGCTGGAAGAGAACCGGGCGGTTAAAGAGCATCTGGAGTCGGTAATTAACGGCACCTCGGATGCGATCCACACTGTGGATATGGATGGCAGGATTATAAGTACGAACAGGGCCTTTGAAGAGCTCTATGGATGGAGTGCAGCGGAAGCGCTGGTCAAGACGCCTTATCTGGTGCCGGCTACAGTACAGGAGCAGGAAGATGTCCGTTTGCGGCAGCTCAAGAACGGAATGTCTCTGCCGCCGGTAGAGACCGTACGACTGAAACGTGACGGCTCTATCGTAGAAGTCAGTGTGAGCACCTCGGTGATCCGGGATGAGGAAGGGCAGCCGCAGTCTTTTGTACATGTATCCCGTGATATGACTGAGCGCAACCGGATTGAAGAGCTGCTCAGACGCTCTGAGAAGCTGACTACGGTCGGCCAGCTGGCAGCAGGAGTTGCCCATGAGATCCGCAATCCCCTGACCACCTTGAGAGGGTTCCTGCAGCTGCAGCAGGAGAAGAAGGTTCTAGTCCCGCTCCATATTGATCTTATGCTCTCGGAGCTGGACCGGATCAATCTGATTGTAAGTGAGTTCCTGATCCTGGCCAAGCCGCAGGCCGTTCATTTTCAGTTGAGGGATCTGCGGCATATTGTCGGCGACGTGATCTCTCTGCTGGATAGCCAAGCCCATCTTTTTGGCATAGAGTTTGTAACGTATTTCTCGGATATGCCGGCTATGGTGCACTGTGAGGAGAACCAGCTGAAGCAGGTATTCATTAATGTAATCAAAAATGCGATTGAGGCTATGCCTGACGGAGGGACGATTACCCTGGAGGAGCAGCAGCAGAATAATTCTGTGGTTATTGTTGTTTCTGATGAAGGCGGAGGGGTTCCGGAGGATATGCTTCCTAAGCTGGGCGAGCCGTTCTTCACGAATAAAGAGTCAGGGACCGGGCTTGGACTAATGGTCAGCCAGCGTATTATACAAGCCCATAAGGGCAGTCTCGAGATCCGCAGTGAGTATGGACGGGGTGCGCAGGTGACCATTAAGCTGCCTGAAGCCGGGGAGAATAACCTTCCGTCAGGCATGTATATAGAACGGAGTGAATGACAGATATGAGAATTAATAAGTTCATCAGTGAGACAGGGTACTGTTCGCGCCGTGAAGCCGACAAGCTGGTTGAAGGAGGAAGAGTCACCATCAACGGTGAGCCCGCTCTGCTGGGCAGTCAGGCAGAAGCCGGAGATACGGTGCTGATCGACGGCAAACGCCTGGAAACAGGCAGCAGGATCGTTTACATCGCACTTAATAAGCCGGTAGGCATCACTTCTACAACAGAAGGCCATATTCAGGGCAATATTGTAGATTTCATTGGACATGAAGAGCGTATTTTCCCTATCGGCCGGCTCGACAAGGATTCTGAGGGATTAATTCTGCTGACAAATGACGGGGACATTGTGAACAAAATATTGCGTGCTGAAGGCAGACATGAGAAGGAGTACGTAGTTACCGTGGACAGGCCAGTCACGCAATCTTTCCTTACAGGCATGGCCACCGGGGTCAAGATTCTGGGCAGCAGAACGCTCCCTTGTGAGGTAACGCGGATAAGCGAGCGGGTATTCCGGATTATTCTTACCGAGGGCAAGAACCGGCAGATCCGCCGCATGTGCAGCGCGTTTGGCTATGAAGTGCGGCGTCTGCAGCGCATCCGGGTAATGAACATCCGGCTGGGCGCCCTGCAGACCGGGGAATGGCGTGATCTGTCACCGCAGGAGAAGCAGGAGCTTGGAGCGATGCTGAACTATGAGCTACAATAAGCTTTAAATAATAAGCAATCAAACAAAGAGCTGTTCCTGAAGGCCGAATAGTGGCCCGGGAACAGCTCTTATTACTTGATAAGCTATAATATATTCGCATTATTTACCGGGAGCGGCAACATCAGTTGTTTCTGTTGTTGCATCTTTGTATTTGCGGAGAACGGAAACTTCTACACGACGGTTCTTGGCGCGTCCGGCGGCAGTCGTATTCTCAGCGATGGGATGATATTCCCCGTATCCGATTGGACTGAACTTGACCGGGTCCAGATTGGGGTTAAGCAACAGGATTTTCATGAATTGAAGGGCACGGGCCACGCTAAGATCCCAGTTGGAGGAGTAGCTGCTATTAGAGATAGGAATATTATCCGTATGTCCCTGCACTAATATATCATAATCGGGAAACTGCTGCAGCATCGTCGAGATTGACTTGGCCAGCTGGCGGGAGTCATCCTTGACCATAGCCTGTCCCGAAGCAAATAAGGCGTTGTCGCTGATCGTAATCATTAACTGGGACTGATTCAGCTTCGTACTGAGCAAATCAGTCATTCCGTTATTCTTGATGTACTGATCGAATTGCTCCTTAAGCTTCTCCAGATCCTCCTGTTCTTTGGCACGAAGTTTGGAGATCTCGGCGGTGCCTGTATTTTTATCTAAAACACTATTCATTTTATCCTTATTGCCTTGGTCAAGTTGAGTACTCGTAGGTGAATCCGAGCGGAATTCCAATACGCCGCCACCGCCGCTGAGCGCTGAATTGAACGCTTGGGCCATTTGCTCAAACTTCTGGGCGTCCGTAGCACTCATGGCATACATAACCAGGAATAGAGCAACCAGCAGGGTCATCAGATCGGAATAGGGGAGCAGCCAGGATTCATCAGCATGCTCTTCGTGCTCCTCATGCCTAGTCTTTTTGCTCATTCGAGGCGCCCTCCTTCTCACTTAGCTTGGCCCGTTCGGACGGAGTAAGGAAGACGGAAAGCTTCTGATTGATAGCAATGGTGGAGACCCCGGACTGGATAGACAACAGACCTTCTACCATCATCAGGCGGACTTCAATCTCGCGTTTGGAAATCCGTTTTAACTTGTTGGCCATAGGGTGCCACATTACATAACCGGTGAATATCCCCAGGAGAGTAGCAATGAAGGCTCCGGCAATCGCGTGGGCCAGGACGTCCATATTACTCATATCCCCCAAGGCGGCAATCAGCCCGATAACAGCCCCGAGTACCCCCAGTGTAGGTGCGTACATCCCGGCTTGGGAGAAGATTAAGGCGCCGGCTTTATGTCTATCTTCTGTAGCATGAATATCTTCCATTAATACATCGCGGACAAATTCCTGGTCATTACCGTCGATAATCATCCGCATACCGTTTCTGAGGAAATTATCTTCAATTTCATCGACATTGGATTCCAGTGCAAGCAGTCCTTCACGGCGGGTGATGGATGCCCATTCCATAAACATTGTAATCAGTTCGGGCTTGCCGACCATCTTTTTCTTCACAAATAGGATCTTCAGCAGCTTAGGGAAATTCTTGACTTCCGACATGGGAAAGGCCATGAAGATTGAGGCGGCCGTACCAAGAAAGATAATTACGTAGGCTGCGGGGTTGTTCAAGCTTTCAAGTGGAGCATGCTTGAGTACCATCCCCCAGACTACTGCGATCAGACCAAAAACCAGTCCTAGTATTGTTGAAATTTCCATTTATGCACCTCGTCCATGAGAATTAAGAAGTGATCCGACTATACCGCGTTTATCATCCTTGAACCGCGGGAGGACACTCTGCACGTAACCAAATCACGTATATTCTTATTTATCGACAGCATTCCCTTTTTTGTGAAGTGATTTTTTCGGCTATAATGGATAAGGTAAGTTATTATTCATCAGCGAAGAAAACGGAGTGATTGATGTGGGAGTAAAGCATGGCAGAGATTACAGTGAAATTCTGGTTGAACTGACAGGCGCAGTCGGACGGATTTCCGACGGGTATATTTTTTTCGAAATGGAGCCAGAGGAGTGGGAGAACCTGCCGGAGGAGTCGAAGCTGGAGGTCTGGGAGGCGCTTGCGGAGGATCTGTTCTACGCACTGGGCAATGAGCCGGTGATTAAGGTCGGAAGCGGTGTTGTAATGTACGATAAAGAAACCCACCGCATCAATATTCTGCTCGGCGACGAGGATTTGGCGTCGGTCGTTCTGGTGTAGCCCGGAGGCAGCTGCGGAGCGGAGTTTGTCCCCAGGCATCAGCCCATGTTAAAATTGGGATGAGAAGTACTATTTGCCGGGATTTAAGAATACATTAAATCGAAAAAAATCTTTGGCCCGGCACATCCCTTGGACTTTAAGAAGCTGAGGGATGTTTTATTTGAAAGACAGGACTGCTGTGATATAGCTAATTAAGCAAGGGAGGAAACAAATTGCCATTTACAGAGGAAGAACTGCGGGAGCAGATCGGCAAGCTGGAAGGCTGGAAACTGGAACAGGATATTATGGTGCGCAAATATATGTTCAATGAATATATGAAGGGGATTGCTTTTGTGGATGAGGTTGCTGCGATCTCGGAAGCGTTCGACCATCACCCGCACATCACCATTGATTACAAGACCGTTATCCTGCGTCTGCCTGTAGATGTGGAGAAGCTGGATATACGCCAGGCCAATGAAATTAACGAGGCTTTTGAGAAAAACCGTTAGAGGACAAGATCCTTATGGAAATGACAGTACCGCCTGATCCATAAAAATGCCCGTGCAGGGATACCAAGGTATCCTTTGCAGCGGGCATTTTACCTTTGGGCATGTTATTATTTCTTCTCGGCCAGCCATAACGCGACATTCGCAATTTCCTCAGGGGCTAGTTTGTCTTTGAAGGAAGGCATCTGCCCGCGGCCTTTGGTCACAATGCTGTAAATCTGCGCCGCGTCATGCTGTGCGCCCTCCTGCTGCAGGTTCGGCCCTACACCGCCCTGAAGCTGATCCCCGTGGCAGGTGATGCAGTTGGCTTTCACCAGGGCCTCCGCGCTGGTTGCGTCCAGCACAACCTCAGGCATTGTAGGTTTGTTCTCTTCAGCCACCTCGGCTTTGCCGGGCAGGGTAAACATTAAGACCACGGCAAAGGCACAGGCGGCAAAAAACAAACCGCTCATGATCCATTTCTGCATCTGCATCCGTCCCTCCATGTAAGCTGCTTCCTTCATTATACTGGATGGTGAAGCGTTATCATAGTATTTGTGTCAAAAAAATGAACGAAACTCCTGGAAAATTTGCAAACATACAGAAGTGGAATGCTATTTCTCATAGACCATACAATAAAATGGTTTATCGCCAGTTGGAGTTCTGCGTTCATAAGTATCCGTTATGGTAAATCCGCATTTCTGGTAAGCACGGATGGCCCGCTGATTCCACGTCAGTACCTCCAAATCGATCTCCCGTTCCGGATAACGCTGCAGAGCCGCCTGAACGATGGCCTTCATGAAGAGATGTCCCATGCCATGACCGCACAGATCGGGCCGCATGCCGATTCCGAGCCGGACTACACCCTCCATAGGGAACAGCTGGGCGAAGCCGCACAGGATTCCCTGTCCGTTCACGACGGAAACGTATTGCTCGCTGCGCAGCTGCGGATCACCGAATTCAACACCGAGCGCCTGCATCTGCTCCCAGGGCATCCAGCCGTAAATATTATACGGGGGCCTATAGTTCCACTCACAGATCTCAGCAGCATGCTGCGACTCCATAGGAACAACATAAAAAGTTACCGGGGAACTTATCATAAGCGGAGGCCTCCTTTCAAGGGAACATTACTTCATTCTATAAATATTATATACAAAACGAGCCGGATTCGACGCAAAAACCTTGCAGAAAGACCGGAACTTGACAAACGCCAATAAATATTTTATGAAAGAGCGAAATTGATGTTTTACAAATATAGAGCGGGGTAAGTAATTTTATAGACAAAAAAATAAGCCCTCCTCCAAGATTTCGGCAAAAATCCTGGAAAAGCGCTTATATTAGGACAAATTATTGCACATCGTCATTGTCTTCGGAATCCGCAGCCACAGTCTTGTAAGCATCTGTACTCATAATCCGTTTGGCGCCAACGTAGCGGTTGACGTAGTAGCTGTCACTCAGGGAACTGATGGTTACACCACGCGAGGAAGAAGCATGTGCGAACTCACCGTCACCAACATAAATACCGACATGGGAAATGCCTTTGCCGCTTGTATTGAAGAATACAAGATCGCCCGGTCTCATCTCATCGCGGGATACAGCAGTACCCATCTCATATTGGGAGCCGGATTGGTGAGGCAGGTTAATGCCGATCTTATCAAAAACATACATTGTAAATCCGGAGCAATCAAAACCGTTCGTGGATACACCGCCGGATACGTATTTGGTCCCGATGGCTTTGTCGATAACTTTATCCATTTTGGAATCCGCGAAAGCGCTTCCTGCTCCAATGGTGAAGATGATGGAAAAGCTTAGTACTGCGGCTGCTAGCTTCTTCTTCAAAAGTAAATACCCCTTCCAAATGCCTACGAGGTTAGCTTAAGGGTTCGGTTGAAGGTCCCCTATGACCCCTCTTAGAATAGGAGGTCAATTCACCCAAAGTTGGTTCCCCCGTTTCCCTAAATCTTTAGGGAACTCGGCACGACTGTTGATTAGGATTAGCTGTTATTCAATACATGACAAAACCTTTGTTAAAAGCGATTCAATAATTACAAAAATGTTACTAAAAGCTCACTGCGATAATTGTAGCAAAGACTAAGGCGCTTGGCAATCACTTATAACATATTAATGCATTTTTTTTGCGTTTTTTAGAGTTATAGCTGCATAGAAAGACTCATATTTACGCAGCGGGTGAGCTATTGATGAATTTTTCTTTGGATTTGGGATAAAAAGGTGTTTCAGGGCCTGCAGATGAGTGTAAAAGGTAGAATAAGGAAAAGGAAAAACCCGGAAATGATTACGGCAATAATCAAAACCGGGCTCGTATAAGTTACATTTAGATGTTAGAGGTACAAATATTCGAGGAAATGTTCAAGGGTTCAATCGTAAGCGACAGCTTGATAGGCTGTTGTGCTCATCACTCTTTTAGCGCCAACGTAGCGGTTGGCCCAGTATGCCTGACTCAGCGAACTGATGGTTACACCACGCGAAGTGGAGGATTGTGCGAATTTTCCATTGCCGACATAAATACCGACATGGGAAACTCCGTTGCCCAGGGTATTGAAGAATACCAAATCACCGGAACGCAAATTACTCTTGGATACGGCTGTTCCAACGCTGAACTGTGCCTTAGAGGTGCGCGGCAAGGTAAGGCCGATACTCTTGAATACGTATTTGGTGAATCCGGAACAATCAAAGCCGCTGGTGCTGGTGCCCCCGGTTTTATATGACGTTCCAATGGTTTTTGAGATCACAGTATCCATTTTGGAATCTGCGAAAGCGCTGCCCGCTCCAAGTGTAAATACCATCACAAGACCCAGCGCTGCTGCGGTGCATTTCTTCTTAAAGTTCTGACTTCTCAAAAGATGTACTCCTTCCAAGGCCTGCGAGGTTAGCTTAAGGATTCGGTAGAAGGTTCCCCTATGACCCCTCTAAAGCGAGATCAATTCACCCAAAATATGGTTCCCCCACTCCCCGGTGCTGGGAATTCGGCGTTTTGTGCACCAGAATAGTGACATATCGACATAAGGTTAAAGGCTCGGTTACATAGCTGCTTAATTCCATTTGAAAGATTACAAATTTGTTACTAGTAGTACAGGCATCATTGTACCAAAGGATTTAAAGTTTTGCAAATGCACTTATCGCAGCTGTAAACAAAAAAGAGTCATGCACCTCACCAGAGGGGCGATGACTCTTTTAGTATGCCGTTTTGGCGGCCAATTATTGTGGAAATGATTTACTGGACCAGAGATGATACTGCGCGGCTATGCCCCACATTTTGAATAGAGTGGATGGCAGGGGGGCTGCCTGGCGCAGGAGCAGGGCCGGGAGGCCGGGGCAGAAGAGCGCCGCAGCGCCGCAGAGGATCAGCGTCACCAGACTTCCTGCGCCCATAATGACGGATATCCCGATGGAGTGCAGAAGGACCTTCAGACAGATCAGCAGCGAAGTGAACATGCCCGTGCCGGCGGTATAACCGAACTGCATATACAGCAGCAGCTTGCGGATAAGGAAGAGATAGATGAGCCAGCCCAGCACATAAGGCACGAGCGTCAGCAGCTGCGGATAATCGAGAATGCCGTTCAGAAGCAGACGGTACATCTTCGGCAGCAGCCAATAGAGCGGCAGTAGGGCCAGCGCCCATTCAACGAGACTGAACAGCAGGACAGGCAGCCCGTAACGCTTCATCCCGGGAAAAAAGAACAGTCCGCGCTCCCCGGCGCGCTCCTGGTGAAGCTCGTGCAGCAGGCCCGCCCGGATAAAGGGGGAGAGGAGCAGCCGCAACACAGTCAGTGCCAGGAGCAGCCATAGCCATTGCCGGACGTCCGGGTCCGTGTGCAGCGCAGCCTGCCCCTCAATGTAATAGAGCAGCCTGCCTATGCTACTGCCGCCGGCATCCGCATCCGGATACCGCAGCAGTACCGGAACGACGGCGCTTTTAATGAATTTATACATGAAGTAGCCCCAGAACAGCCGGTAGATAAATAGCAGAATCAGAATATAAAATTGCTCTTTCATGCTGTGCCAACCGCGGGTTATCCAAATTTTCACAATCCTTCACCTCACCAGACAAGAGTTCCGAGCAGGGTTTCAAGCAGTGTCGTCGCACTGAGCGTCCAGCGGGAAAGAGTATTGTGCTCAAGCTCCGCCATTCTGAAATTATTGAGATGCTTGCTCTCCAGCAGTATGGAATGCCCCGGATCAATCTCGGCGGAGACCAGAGGTGCTTTATACGATAATTCAAACGATGTTGTCTTCCCTTCGCCGTTCCAGTATTGCTGTACCGAGTACCCGTCCGAGAAAATGAATTTTACAGGGACATCCCCATAATGGCTGCCCTTGTTGCTTACCTCAACTACCGCATCATATTGAATGCCCGCTCCGTTGCCGCCGCCCCGTTTGGCCGTGAGCCTGATGTCGTCTACTGCAAAATCAGGGGCACCGCCGCTGTAGACATACTGGTCAAAATAAGTCTGCCAGGATTGCTTGGTCACATTCTCCACAATCTTCTGGAAGTCAGCGGTCGAGGGATGCTTGAAGCGGTATTTACGGGCATAGGCAGCGAGAATGGCATCCATGTTCTTGGCTCCTGCTAACCGTTCGATGTCACGGAGCACCAGCTTGCCCCGGATATAGACATTGCGCGTGTAGGCGTCATCTCCGGTGTATTTCCAGGTCTCCAGATTGAGCGGCTGCGAAGAGGAGACCAGACTGGACTGCAGCGGGAGGCTTGAGGCAACGCCATATTCCTGCTCCATCAGCCGGTCTTCGGCATATGAGGTGAAGCTCTCGTCCAGCCACGCCTCCTCGAATTCATTGCTGGCAACCATACCATAGAAATACTGGTGACCGATCTCATGGATCACGGTCCGCTCAAGCGAAGTGCCGGGTGATGCCTCGGCAGCACCGAAGGCAGTGATCAGCGTCGGATATTCCATCCCCCCGGCCCCATTGCCAGACTCAGGCGGGACAACAATGGATAAGGTGGAGTAAGGATAAGGGCCGTACCATTTGCTGAAGGCGGTCAGGGCAGCCTCTGCGGCCTGGAAATAGCGCTCCTGAAGATCCTTATGCAGCGGGTCCAGATAGAGCTTGATCTTTACTCCGGGCACCTGCGGCGCGGAGAAGGCCTTCTCCGCAACCACAAAATCCGGCGATGCCGCCCAGGCAAAGTCATGAACATCATCTGCGTAGAACTGATAGATTTTGCGGTCCTGCACCAGCCGCGCGTTCTTCACCGGAAATCCGGTGGCGGCAACCTTGTAATCGGACGGGACGGAGATGGTTACATTGTAAATACCGAAGTCACTGTAGAACTCGGATGTGCCATGGTACTGATGCAGGTTCCAGCCTTCTTCCTGTGCTCCCCTTGTGCCTGCAGGCTCGTAGACGCTGAGCTTGGGAAACCACTGGCCGGCCATGACGAAGTTGCCGGCGGTTCCCATACGGGCGAATATTTTCGGCAGCTTGACCTCAAACTGGAGTTTGAGTGTTACGCTCTCACCACCGTTTACCGGCTGGGGCAGGTGGACCTTAAGCAGGGTCTTGTCATTCACATTGCCGTCGTCAGGCTGCACATACTGGGTGCGCTGCATTAGCGAAATACCCTCGGAGGTCCGCAGATCCGTCAGCGTCAGGCTGCCGTATCCGCCCGCAGGCATGGAGTCGCCCCGGAGCGTTCCTCCGGATTCCTTCATAAAGGTTGTATTGCCGGAAGCGAATGCATTGGGGTAAAGGTGAAAATAGAGCTCTTGGACCGGTTTTTTGCCCGGATGGGTCCAGGTCATCGTTTCGGAAGCTGTTAAGGTTCCCGTATCGGCCAGCAGTTGAACATCCATGTGATATTCCACCACACGCTGGCTTAAAACCTCCGACACTGGAGGCGGAGTGATCTCCGGAAGAGTGGACTGCACAATTTGCTGCTGCGGCAGGACGGCGGGGGCCTTGGCCTCTTTTGGGGCAGAGGCAGTCCATACGGCAGGGCTGTGCCCTGAAAGAAACCATATTCCGCCTCCAAGCAAGGTGAGAACAGCCAGAGCTGCGAAGATGAGGGTATACCTTAATGAATGTGGCTTCATACTGTGATTCCTCCCGTGACAAGCATCTACGGGATGTATATGTTTGCAATCGGCGCATTATTAGCTAAAATTAAATAATTAGTGAATGGAAAGGGTGTGCACTTGTGGATAACGTACAACCAGAGGGCAAAAAGCAGATTGCCTTGAATATTGTGAATGCCAAGAGTAAGCATAAAGGCTTCGGCGCAGGCTCCATTGATCTGGGTAATGTATCGCCTGTTATTATTGATCAAGGTATCGCCGTTATCGATATCGGTGCCATGCATGCCAAGAGCAAAGTGGAGAAGGGGATTAAATTCTCCGTGAACCGTGAGGATGTTCCGGAAGGAAGACAGGTCTGGGTGGTCTGGGTCGCTGTGGACCGTACACCGGAGGGCCAGTTCTACGGCGGAATTACCGCCTGTGAGATGTGGATCGATTCCGAAGCCCGCCGGGGCTGGAAGATTCTTGCCGATCATGTCAATAAGCTGGATGCTGCCCTGAAACGGAAGATTATTGTGGAGGGACTTGGGTCTACGGAGCGGGAAGCGCTGAAATCACTGCTGATCGCCCATAATGAAGAGTGGTGGGCCGCTTCGCCTGACGAGCTGAAAGCGGCATTGTCGGAGTAGTAAGCTGAACGGACATGCATATCAAAAAATAAGGCTTGGCTCTCTGTTTGCAGAGGGCCAAGCCTTATGTATAAGATGATGGGATATGCACTGCTACGGAGTCACTCTGCCGGCAGTATTTAGCTTGCGCTTCAACTGGCTTACTCTGGCCTGGCTGATTCCGAGCACCTCGGCAAGCTCCTTCTGGTTGGCATAGGGGTGGTCCTCCATCGCTTTCTCCAGCCGCTGGCTCATTTCCTCCGTCTTCGTTCTCCGTCCACTGCGGACAGGTTCGGCGTTCTCCTCTGCAGGGCCTGGAGAGATTGTGATCTCTTCAGATCCGCGCCCGGGGTCGCTCAGCTCTTTGAGGCAGGTATTGCAAATGAATTGATCCTTATAATAGGTTACATGATCAAGGCTTCTGCAAAATGTGCATTCTGTGGAGGTGTACTTTCTGAGGACGATAATTTCCTCATTCAGAATAAAAAACTCGATGGGATCCCCAATGTCAATATTTCGTGTCATGCGGATTTCTACGGGAACCACAATTCTACCAAGACTGTCTAAACTCCGGATCATGCCTGTATCTTTCATCCCATGTCCCTCATTTACATCTTTATATTTTTTGTGGATATCTCTGATTATAGCAGTAATTGTAAGTTTAGAGAACGGGGAAAGCGCATACAAATTATGTTGTTTCTTGTCGCTTATACGGGAAATGGCCCGTTTTACGGCGTAGGAGAGGGTCCGGGGCCAAAAAAATATAAAACCTCTCCCTTCGGGTAATCCCAAGGGAGAGGTTTATTAGGGTTCTCTATTTTTTACCCAAATTAGCACAGCCGAAACAGCGGAATGAAACTATCTTCAGTTGAGGATAACCGGCTGCGCATCCGTGTTGCTGACTGAGACATAGGGATTGCCCCGGAGATAGAAACGCCAAGGCTTCAGCGCGTATTCTTCTGCATAGGGAATATTGATGCGCGGAGCCTGGACAATATCCAGAGATTCCGGGGCTTCACCTTGCTCCAGCCATATTGGCCCCCCGCGGAGATCAAGCCTGGCCATGTTGAGGCTTTTGTCTATCCTCAGTGCCCGGCACAGCTTGCCCGGGCCGCCGGACAGATCAGAAGGCTTCCGGACAGCAATTCCCCGGTATGCAGCCATAAGCTCCGCGTCTCTGGCGGTAAGCGGCTCCACTGCACGGATCAGGACCGCATGCGGTTCGTCTTCAGCAGCGGTAACCACATTGAAGCAATAGTGCATCCCGTAGATCAGGTATACATACGTAGCGCCTCCGGCGCTGAACATTACTTCTGTACGGGTTGTCCGCCGCCCTCCGTAGGCATGACTCCCTTTGTCTTCAGCGCCGCCGTAGCCTTCAGTCTCCACAATACGGCAGCGGATATCACCGTCTTCGGTGCGCCGGACGAGATGCTGGCCCAGGAGGCGCGGAGCTGCGTCTACTGCCGTAAGCGCATAGAGTTCAGGCGGCAGCAGCCGCTGCGGGGCGGAATGGTCCGGTCCGCCTGAAGAATTCAGCTTCATGAATGGTTGACACCTTCCTGCGGCGGACTAACGCTTAAGAGAGCGCCTTGCCGGGCTCATCCCATCGTAACGCAAGTCTCCGGCAGCAGCAATGCCGGATCAGTTCATCCACCAGCGTTTGATGTCATTCCATAGCGAATGGTCCTCCTTGACAGGCTCGGCAATCTCAGGGGTGCTCCCATCCGGGGGAACATCGGAGTCGCCGGCGGCATGCTGGTCGCAGTACTCAGTAGGCTCAGTGCCGCTGATGAAGGTCGTAAGCTCCTTCTCCGGACAGGCTGCTGTAGCCAGCTTGCCGGACTGCGGATTGATATATACGCTGACCACGCCATCGGGAATCGGGAAAATCTTCGGCGGTACATTCTCCAGTGCTTTTTCCGTAAATTGCGCAAAGATAGGCGCTGCACGTCTTCCATCAGCGGTGGCAATGTCCCGGCCCTTGTCGTAACCTACCCAGACCGCAGTGGAGAGCTCAGGAGTGAAGCCCACCATCCAGCCGTCTGTGTCGGTAGTGCCTGTTTTGCCGGCGACCGGGCGTTTGATCATCGAGGCTACGCGGTTACCCGTTCCTCCGCTCTCAAATACGCCTTCCATCAGCCGGGTCAGCACATAAGCGGCGGCCGGATCTACCACAGACTGCCCTTGAGGCTGCGGAGCTTCATATAGAAGATGTCCGCCCGCATCTGTAATTTTCAGAATTGCGGTAACAGGCTGCTTAACTCCGCCATTGCCGATAACTGCGAAGGCGGAAGCCATCTCCAGCGGACTGACAGGGGAAGTGCCGAGCGCCAGAGACGGGACACTTTGCAGCGGACTGTTGATTCCCATAGCGGCGGCCATAGCGGCCACCTTATCCGCGCCAATCTTCATAATTGTATTTACGGCATAAATATTGTCGGAAGCGGCAATCGCCTGCTTCATGTTGATCTCACCGAGATACTTATCGCCGAAGTTGCGGGGCTGATAGGTTTTGCGGTTGTTGTCATAGTGGAACAGTGTCGGCTGGCTGTTGAAGACAGACAACCCGGTCATCTCCTTGGAAGACAGCGCGGATAAATACATAATCGGTTTAAAAGAAGAACCGGGCTGGCGTGTTGTGGCCAGTGCATGATTATACGCGCTCGAACGGTAATTGGTCCCTCCGACCATGGCCTTCACATAGCCGGTACGGGGGTCAATGGACACCAGGGCGGTTTCCAGCTCGCTGCTATGGTCCATTCCCTGATCCACGGCCTCTTCCGCAGCCCGCTGCATATCCGGATCAAGTGTCGTGTAGACATTCAGCCCGCCCTGATCCAGTTCGTCACTGCTGATATGCAGACTGTCTATAACGAGGCTGCGCACATAATCGCGGAAATAAGGAGCGGCTACAGTGGTATCCTTCTGCCCCTGCGGCTTGAGGGTCAGCTTCTCCCTGGCGGCGGCCTCCGCCTGCGATTCCGTGATATCCCCTACATCGACCATGGCTGCCAGAATGATACCCTGCCGCTTAACAGCACTATCCAGGTGAGTGTAGGGCGAGTAATAGGTGGGGCCTTTGGGAACCCCGGCCAGCAGGGCGCTCTCCGCCAGATCCAGGTCAGCGGCCGGTTTGCCGAAGTACATTTGGGCAGCGGCTTCAATACCATAGGCACCGTGACCATAATAGATTTCATTTAGATACATGTTCAGAATCTCGTCTTTGCTGTATTTCATCTCCAGCTGGAGGGTGTAGAGAGCCTCCTTGCTCTTACGGGTCCAAGTTTTCTCATGGGTGAGGTACAAATTCCGCGCAAGCTGCTGGGTCAGTGTACTGGCCCCTTGCGTACGCCCTCCTGCCTGCAGGTTGGCGAGCACCGCTCTGCCCATTCCTTTGAGGTCAAAGCCGGCATGACTATAGAACTTACGGTCCTCTACAGCCAGAGTGGCCTTGATGAGCTGCGGGGAGATTTGATTAAGTTCCACAGGATCACGGCTGCGTCCGTCAGTAGTGAAGGTAGTCAGTACATTGCCCCTGGAGTCAAGAAGTCTGGAGCGGATATCATCCCCTAGAGGAGGGAGCGGTTTCTGATATAGGAACCCAAGCAGGACTCCGGCGCCCGCCAGGAGCAGCAGGGCAGAGAAGAGCATCAGCCGGAAGAGCCGGCGGAGGCGGCGTTTCGGGACTTTGGGTGCAGTAGAATCGCGCGGCATAACATCAGGCTCCTTCTATTTCATGCAGAAACGGCCGGTTTGCCCTTGATAGGTAGGCGAAGGCGTCTCTGCTGGTATTCTCCATTATGGGGAAGGAATAGAGGAGATATTCATGCGGCGGCACGCAGCATCTGCATCCTGTGTGATTTTGTGATCTGTTATGGTAAAATTTTAGTTACTTTATGAATGCACGCCATATCACGTATAGGAGGATTGCCGCCATGGCTATTCGCGTATCCGCTGTACAATATCATTTGCATACCATTTCCTCCTTCGCGGAGTTTGCCGCCCGGTGCGAGCACTATATAAAGACTGCCGGGGAGTACGGAGCTGAATTCATCCTGTTCCCCGAATTTCTGACGACGCAGCTGATGTCCATAGGCAATGAACAGGGAGAAGCGCTCGGTATAGAGGATCTGCCGCAGTTCACAGAACGTTACCGGGAGATGTTCTCCGGGTATGCCAGGAAATATGCTGTACATATTATCGGGGGCACCCATGTGCTGCGCCGGAACGATAAGCTCTATAATGTAGCCCATCTTTTTTATCCGGACGGAAGAATTGCCGAGCAGGCCAAGCTTCATATCACACCGGCTGAGGTAGACGGCTGGAATATGGGCGCGGGTGAAGGACTGGAGGTGTTCCAGACAGACAAAGGAACTATCGCCATGCTAACCTGCTATGATATCGAATTTCCGGAGATTGTACGCATGGCCCGGGCCAAGGGTGCGGATGTGATCTTCTGCCCTTCCTGTACAGATGACCGTCATGGCTTCCACCGGGTGAGGTATACCAGCCATGCCCGTGCCATTGAGAATCAGGTATACGTTGTACTGACAGGTACTGTGGGCTCGCTGCCTACCGTGGATCTGATGCGGGCCAACTTTGGGCAGGCCGCAGTCATTACGCCTAATGATATTCCATTCCCTCCGCAAGGCCTGCTGGCCGAGGGAGAAATAGGCGGCGATATGATCATCACTGCCGATCTGGATCTGGAGCTGCTGTACCGCGTCCGTGAGCACGGATCTGTAACTACGTGGCGCGACCGCCGGACAGATCTGTACACGGACTGGACCTAAGGAGGAAGAAAGGGAATGTATTACAAGAGCTTCTATGCTTTTGACGGTAAAACCCCGGTGCCTGCGGTAATCCGCAGCTATACGGAGGCCGATTTCGCGGAACTGGTCACGATTCAGTCCGAAGCCTTTCCGCCGCCCTATCCTGCAGAGCTGTGGTGGAACCGGGAACAGCTGCTGAATCATGTAACGCTTTTCCCGGAAGGGGCACTATGTGCAGAGGTGGACGGAGAACTGGCCGGTTCGGTAACGGGACTCAAAATCCATTATGATCCGGAGACACCGGCCCTTCATCATACCTGGTCGGAAGTTACGGATGATGGATATCTCACTACGCATCAGCCGGACGGGAACACGCTGTACATTGCCGATCTGTGTGTCCGCCCCAAATACCGCAAGCTTGGACTGGGCAAGGAGCTGGTACAGGCGTTGTATCATGCTGTAGTGGAGCAGAAGCTGGAACGGCTGCTGGGAGCCGGGCGGATGCCGGGATATCACCTAATGGCCGCCCGGATGCCGGCGGAAGCGTATCTGGCCGGAGTAGTGGCCGGTACCTGGTCTGATCCGGTCATTACTTTTCTGCTGCGCTGCGGGCGTGTACCGGTCGGCGTTGTAGCGGATTATCTGGAAGATGAGGAATCGGGAAATTATGCAGCGCTTATGGAATGGCGGAATCCTTTTCTATAAGCTTCTCTATAAGTAACTACAACCGGTATTGGAGGAGAGCCCTTACTATGGAATATAGAAGAATTACAAATGTAGCCGATCCTTTGTTCAGACAAGTACATCAGCTGCTGTCCGAAGTATTTCCACCCGAGGAAGTGCTGGAATACAGCTTATGGAAGGAACCCTTGGAGGATCCCGGCATTCGTGTGTTCGCCGCAGTGCATGAAGGTACAGTTGTCGGCACCACGGAATACCGTTACTATGCGGACTGGAATGTGGCGATGACCGATTTCACTATCATTGGCCGGGAGGGGCTGGGCGTAGGCCGCTTTCTGGCACAGCACCGGCTGAAGGATCTGCAGAAGCTGGCGGCTGACAATGGCCGGGAGCTGTTCGGAATGTTCGCCGAGATTTATGATCCTTACCGGGTAGAGCATGGCTTCGGGGGAATTAAGCCCATGGACCCGTTTGTGCGCCGCGAGGTGCTGTCGCATCTGGGGTATAAACGGATCGATTTCCCGTATGTTCATCCTTCATGGCAGGGTGACGGGGAGGCGGTATCCGGTCTGGATCTATGTTTTATGCCCGGAAATGAAGAGCTGGAGGAGATCGGGGCGCCGCTCGTTGCTGATTTTCTGACCCGTTATTACGCAGTGCTGAAAGATAAGCCGGAGGCGTGGACCTCCATGGTGGAGCAGCTTAGAAGCAGAGAGCACTTGGCGCTGCTGCCGCTGTAATTATTTTTGCCGGCGAAATAGCCATTGAACTACTCTTCCGGATCAGGATATAGTGTACAATGGGAAAGCGAATATGGCCTTAATGAATATTAGTATGAATAAGTGAGGAACGTGTAATGACTGAAGGACAGCAAGGCAAATACGCCGTTAGCGTAACGCTGGAAAGCGTGCAGGGCGGTGAGCGGAATGTGGTGCAAAGCGCAGGGGAAGCCATTATGAAAGGGCAATTCCTGTATATCCGCTATGAAGAAACGCAGCCAGGCCCTCAGGGCGGTGAGGTTTCTGTGCGCAACACCCTGAAGATTTCGGACAGTGGAATCAAGCTAATCCGCCATGGCGGTGTCCAGTCGGAGCAATCCTTTGAGCCGGGCCAGCGTCTGCCGGGGTTCTACCGCTCGCCTTATACACAGTTTAATCTCATCACCGATACCCGGAAGCTCGACATCAAACGCGCTGGAAGGAAGCTTGCGGTTACATGGGAGTACGACTTGTACGTTTATGATGAGTTATCAGGACAGTTCGCTATAAGTTTGAATATACAGGAGGAACCACAATCATGACACAAAGTTTAAATCCGCTTCAGCTTGCCAATGAACGGGTGAAAGAGGCTATTGCCGAGGCTATCGTAGCTGCCGGCCTGGTCTCCCGGGAAGAGCTTCCGGCTATCGTGCTGGAAGTACCCAAAGACAAGGCGCATGGAGATATGGCTACCAATGCCGCTATGCAGCTTACCAAAATTGCCAAACGCAATCCGCGGCAAATCGCTGAGGCCATTATCGAGCACCTGGATACCGGCAGCGCTTCTATTGAGAAGGCGGAAATTGCCGGGCCGGGCTTCATCAACTTCACGCTGTCCAAAAGCTATCTGTATCCTGTCATTGCGCTCGTTGCCGAGCAGGGTGATGATTATGGCCGTATAGAGATCGGTAAAGGGCAGAAGGTGGAAGTGGAATTTGTCAGCGCGAATCCTACAGGCAGCCTGCACTTGGGTCATGCCCGCGGAGCAGCTGTCGGGGATGCGCTCTGCAACGTACTGGATTACGCCGGTTACAAGGTAACGCGCGAGTACTATATTAACGACGCCGGTAACCAGGTCGCCAATCTGTGCAAATCGATCGAGACCCGTTACCTGCAGGAGCTGGGCCAGCCGGCCGAGATGCCGGAGGACGGCTATCACGGGGAAGATATCAAAGGCTTCGCCAAAGAGCTGGTTGCCGAGAAGGGCGACTCCCTGCTGGCGATGACCCCGGGCGACCGCGCTGCATTCTTCCGCACCTACGGTCTTGCTAAGGAACTGGACAAAATCAAACGCGACCTCAGCCGTTTCCGGGTCAACTTCGATATCTGGTTCAGCGAAACCTCCCTGTACGAGAACGGCGAAGTGCTGCGTTCGCTTGACGAGCTCCGGGAACGCGGTGAAGTGTACGAAGAAGAAGGCGCCACCTGGCTACAGACTACTAAATACGGCGATGACAAAGACCGCGTGCTGATCAAGAATGACGGTACATACACGTACCTCACACCGGATATTGCCTACCATAGCGACAAATACGGCCGCGGTTACGACAAAATGATCAACATTTGGGGAGCTGACCACCACGGCTACATTCCGCGGATGAAGGCTGCCATGTCGGCTCTGGGCAATGATCCCGAGAAGCTGGTCGTGCTGATTGCCCAAATGGTCAGCCTGTTCCAGAATGGCGAGAAAGTCAAAATGTCCAAGCGTACCGGCAAGGCCGTTACGATGGAAGACCTGATGGAAGAAGTTGGCCTTGACGCCATCCGTTACTTCTTCACGATGCGCAGTATGGATTCTCATCTGGACTTTGACATGGATCTGGCGATTTCGACATCTAATGAGAACCCGGTATTTTATGTCCAGTACGCACATGCGCGCATTTGCAGCATTTTCCGCCAGGCGGAGGAGCAGGGCATTAAGCTGCCGGATACTGGCGACATTGATTACAGCAAGCTGACCGCTGTTCATGAATACGACCTGCTCCGCAAAATCGGTGAGCTGCCGGCGGAAATTACGATTGCTGCCGAAGGCTATGCACCGCACCGCCTGGTCCGTTACGTGTATGATCTGGCTTCGCTGTTCCACAGCTACTACAAGGCAGAGCGCGTAATCACCGAGGACGCCGCTCAGACCGTAGCCCGTCTTGCCCTGCTGGGCGCGGCGCGGACGACGATTGCCAACGTCCTGCGTCTGGTTGGCGTTACCGCACCGGACCGGATGTAACCATAGCATGATGCAAAGCGCCGCCCCCGGTAACAGGGGCGGCGCTTTTTAGCATAG